>JADGRR010000024.1 GCA_017880745.1 Burkholderiales bacterium | reverse complement strand
GCCAAAAACGCCGCATCGCTTTCGCCGTGCGCGCGCAGCCGGTCTATCGCCGCGAACGGCGGCGGGTCGAGTTCCTTCAGCGCGGCGGCTTCGGCCCAGGTGACCAGCAGCGGCAGCGCCGAGGCGAGCTTGTCTGCGACCTCGCTTTCACTGCGGTCGATTTCGATCCGGTCCGGCCAGCGCCGGGCGAGCCAGCGCAGGGTGGACCAGAAGAAACGGTAGCGAATTGGCGTGCCCGCAATCCCGGAGTCGGTAAGCGCCTCGCGCCGCCGCCTGAGATCGGCGCGCCCGGCGAAGCGTGCGAGCGTGCGCTCGACTTGGGCGAGCACTCGCGCATCGTCCGGATAGGCGCGCAGGAAGCACAGCACCTCGTGCAGGCGCCAGACTGCTCGCGCCGAGCGCAGTTCGGCACGCTCGAGCCGGCCCAGCAGTGCGAGCTTCGCCTCGGCGCTGCCTGTGCCGTAGTGGTCCTTCGAGCGTTCGAGCGCGCTGAGAGTCCTGGTCGTCATGGATTGGTCCAGTCAATGAATGCCGAGCATTAGCTGTCGACCAGCCCTTGACGGCGGCGTCGATCGTGTGCCGCTCTATCGCCCTTTGAGTATGGCTTCGATCGTTTCCTGAACCAACAGGGCCTCGGCGAAGCTGGGCAGCGTGTGCGCTCGTCCCTCTATCATCGCCACCAACTGGTCGAGCTGCGCCGCCTGGCCGATCTGCCGGTTCCCCTGGGCCCTCCCTGCGGGGACCCAGCCGCCGTCGTTGCGCCGGCGGCGCAGACCAAACCACTCGTGTATCTCGATCGCTCCCGCACTTCCCACCAGCGTCATGCGATTGAAATCGGGATGGCTGCCGCCGACTCGCGCCTCTATCGTCACCGGCACGCCGCCCGCACTGAGGCGCGCCGTCAGCGCCCGCTCCGAGCCGACGCCGTCGGCGGGATAATCGGGCTTGGCCTCCTCCACCGTCGCCTGCCCCAACGCACGCTGCAGGACGAAAACGAAATGCGACAGCACCTCGCGCGTAAAGCCGCCTTCGGCGCGTTGGGCCAGCCAGCGGCCGGCAGCCGATTGCCAGGTGCGCGGCCACTGGTCGAAGGCAAGCTCAATTTCGACACGCTTCGGCTCGCCGACGGAGCCTTCCGTGATCGCCGCTGTCATCGCTGCAAGGCCGGGAGAGGACGCGAGCGAGAAATTCACGGCGGCGCGGCGGCGCTCGGCTTCGATCCGGGCAATCGCCTTGCGGCCTGCCGCGAAATCGACGGTGAGCGGTTTTTCGCAGAACACCGCAAGTCCGGCATCGAAGCCCTGATGGGCGTACGCGAGATGGCTGGCCGGCGGCGATGCAACGTAGAGGCAGTCGAGCGCGGGCGTGCCGATCACCTCCGCCGGCGCCGCCGCGAGTCTTAGGCCCGGATAGCGCTGCTGCACCTCGGCCACGGCCGCCGGATTCGGATCCCAGGCCACGAGCACCCGCGCCCGTGGGTGCTCGACCAGGCGTGCCAGCATGCGCTGTCCCATGACACCCAGACCGATGACGCCGATTTCCTTGCGCTCGCTCACACCGGAAAGCTTATCAGAATGGCGTCCCCGGTCAACAAAGTCGGCTTGGGACTGCCGCACGGCGCGGACAATTCATGCAAAATATTTCAAATCAGTAGTCTCCGGTTACGTCTGATTCGCCAGTGAAAAAAGTTTACCGTCGAAGGCTTATCTTGCTAACTGTGTGGTACCGGTTTCAATGTAAGAGGTCACACCGCGTACCGAGAAATCAACCGCTCGCGATGGACAAATTGGCGATTTCAACTTTAACCGGACACTATTGATTTCACATAATTTAACGAAGACTCATTTGAAGGTGTTCAGATTTGCATCGTTCCTGCCGTATACTGCAAATGTTTGATCGTTGCCTCCATATCCGGTATCGATGACCAGCGCGCAAGGCGCATGGCTCGGCCATGCGAGAGCCAATTTTGGGGAAAGCAATGGCATCCTATTCCAAGTCAAAGATCGCATCCGCAAAGATCTCGATCTTCAGAATCGCGGCGCTTTTTTCCCTGCTCGTCGCGGTCTGGGTATTCATCCAGAGCGGGATTCCCTTTGCCCTCGTGCTCGACCTGAAGATCGACCGCATCACCTGGCTTCAAACGGTGAGCGGCTGGCTTTTCGTCATCTCCTCCGGATGGCTGCTGTACCTCCTGGTGCATCGGACCTTGACCGCTATTTCGAGCGCCGAAGAAGACCTGAAGTTGAGGGACCGCGCGATCGAATCCAGTGTCAGCGCGATCTGCATCACCGACAATCTGGCCCAGGACAATCCCATTGTCTACGTGAATCCCGCGTTCGAACGTATCACCGGGTATTCGAGCCGGGAGGTCCTCGGCCGCAACGCCCGCCTGCTGCAGGGCACCGACCTCGCCCAGCCCGAGCTCATTACCGTTCGCGCCGCCCTGCACGACCAGCGACCCTGCCACGTCGTGCTGCGCAATTACCGCAAGGACGGCAGCATGTACTGGAACGAACTCAATATCGCCCCGGTGCGAAACGACGCCGGAACGGTCACCCACTACATCGGCGTGCATAGCGACATCACCGATGCGAAGACGCATCAGGATGAACTGGCGCGGCAGGCGAACCATGATTCCCTGACCGGGTTGCCGAACCGCAATCTGCTGTGGGATCGCATCGACCGCGCCTGCGCGCGCACACAGCGTTACGGCGGATTCGCAGCAGTCGCTTTTCTGGATCTGGACAATTTCAAGGTTGTGAACGACAGCCTCGGGCACAGCCTTGGCGATCACTTGTTGCGCGCGGTTGCGGCACGCCTCGAATCGTCCCTGCGCGCGATGGACACGGTGGCGCGGCTGGGCGGCGATGAGTTCGTGCTCGTGCTCTCCGATCAGAAAACCGAGCAGTCAGTCTCGGGCGAGCTGCAACGGGTGGTGGAGTCGTTTTCCCAGCCGTTTGCGGTGGATGGCAGGGACGTGTTCATCACCGCCAGCGTCGGCGTCGCGCTTTATCCACAGGATGCCAAGGATCCGGAATCGCTGATGAAAAGCGCCGAGCTCGCCATGTACCGGGCCAAGGAATCCGGCCGCAATGCGTACCAGCTCTATACCGCGGAATTGCAGACCAGAGTCACCGAGCGCCTGGCGCTCGAGGGCATGCTGCGGCGCGCGCTGGAGCGGGGGGAGCTTGCTCTGCACTACCAGCCGCAAGTGGATCTGCGCACCAACCGGATTTTCGGATGCGAGGCGCTCATACGCTGGAATCAGGCCGACCTGGGAATGATTGGCCCGGCGAAGTTCATACCGCTCGCGGAAGAAACCGGCCTGATCGTCCCGATCGGCGAATGGGTAGTGCGAACGGCGTGCCTGCAAAGCAGGGCGTGGCAGAATGCCGGGCTGCCGGCCGTCACCATGGCCGTGAATATTTCGGCGCGGCAATTCCGGGAGAAAAATCTGCTGCAAGTGGTCGCGAAGATACTCGCCGAGACCGGGCTAGACCCCACGCAGCTCGAGCTCGAGGTCACTGAGAGCGTCATTATGCATGACGCACAGCACGTGATCGCGGCGCTTCAGGCTTTCAGGGACATGGGTGTAAGACTGTCAGTGGACGATTTCGGCACCGGTTACTCCAGCCTGAGTTACCTCAAGCGCTTTCCGGTCGACCGGCTGAAGATCGACCAGTCGTTCGTGCGCGACATCACCACCGACGCCGACGATGCCGCGATTGCACAAGCGGTAATCACGCTGGGACATACCATGAATCTGCGCGTGATCGCGGAAGGCGTGGAGACCCCGGAGCAGCTCGCATTCCTGCGCAGGAACCAATGCGACGAAATGCAAGGGTATCTGTTCGGCAAGCCCATGCCGGCGCACGAATTCGGGAAGCTGCTGGAGACGGGTCGAACCCTGCCGCCGTAGCGTTATACCTGGCGCCTTAGATCGCGCCTGTTGCAATATTGCAATGTTGCGATCCGCACGGATGAAAAGCACATCCGTGCGCAATCGGCGATCTTGGATAAAACCCCCACGCTGTGATTGCTGTTAACGCATAACGACGTTCTAGTTGCGGCATAACGCGGTTCGCGCGCGCAGCGCGCAAATCCGATAAAGTACGGTTCATGGCACACGCAAATCACAGCCACTCCCATCAGCATCACGGACACGACCGCGCTTTCGCAATCGGCATCGCGCTGAACCTCGCGTTCGTCGCGATCGAGTCGGTTTTCGGGGTGCTGTCGCACTCCATGGCTCTCTTGGCCGACGCCGGCCATAACCTGAGCGACGTTCTGGCACTGGCTCTTGCCTGGGGGGCCAGCGTTCTCGGCCGGCGCGAGCCCTCGCAGCGCTTCACCTATGGCCTCGGCAGTTCCACCATTCTGGCGGCCCTGGTGAACGCGATGCTGCTGATGCTGGTGGTCGGTGGCATCGCCCTGGAGGCGGTGCAGCGCCTGATGAATCCGGTTCCGGTCGCCAGCGCGATTGTCATCTGGGTGGCCCTGGGCGGGATCGCGGTCAACGGCGTGACGGCGCTGTTCTTCCTGCGCGGCCGCGAACATGACTTGAACGTGAGGGGGGCGTTCCTGCACATGGCGGCGGATGCGGCCGTATCTCTAGGGGTGGTGCTCGCCGGCGTGGCGATGCTGTACACCGGATGGACCTGGCTCGATCCGGTCATGAGCCTCGTGATCGCAGCGGTCATCGTCGGCAGTACCTGGGGGCTGCTGCGCGATTCCGTGAATCTCTCGCTGCATGCCGTTCCGTCGCGCATCGACACCGGGCTGATTCGGGGATATTTTTCCGCCCTGGACGGCGTCGCCGAAATCCACGACTTGCACATTTGGGGCATGAGCACGACCGAAACCGCGCTCACGGTGCATCTGGTAATGCCCGACGGACATCCGAGCGACGGCTTTATTGCGCTAATATCGAACGAGCTGCGCGAGCGCTTCGGCGTCGGGCATGCGACGATCCAGGTCGAAACCGGCGACGAGCTCCATCCCTGCCCGCTCGCGCCGGACCACGTGGTGTAAGCCGGGGGTCGTCCCGCGCTACGCCAGCTCGCACTCGAGGCTGAAACCCGCGGCGGCATCCTGCGCCAGAACCCTGGCGAGATAAGGCATGGCCAGGTCCAGGGCTTTGGGCAGCAGCCAGGGCGGATTCAGAATGAACATGCCGCTGCCATGCAAGCCGAAGCCGCTGGCCACCGGCTGCTTCACGGTGAGGGTAACGTGCAGCCAATCCTTGTCCTGCAGTTGTTTCAGCTGCTCTGGAAACTGGCGCGATTCGCGGCGCTGCACCAGCGGATACCAAACCGCATAGACCCCGGCGCGGAAGCGCTTCTGTGCGTCGCGCAAAGCCGTCAGGACACGCCGGTAATCGCTTTTGATTTCGTAAGACGGATCGATCAGCACCAGAGCGCGGCGCGATGGCGGCGGCAGCACGGCCTGCAGGCCGGCGAAGCCGTCGCCGGCGTAGGCGATCGCGCGCGGGCCGTCGTCGCGAAAATATTGCTGCAGCAGATGGCTCTCGGTGCTGTGCAACTCGAACATGCGCAGGCGGTCCTGCTTGCGCAGCAGCTGCAGCGCGAGTTGCGGCGAACCAGGATAACGGCGCAATGCGCCATCGGGATTGAGCGCGCGGACCTGTCCGACATAATCGGCCACCGGCTGCGGCAGGTCCTCGCGCGCCCACAAACGGGCGATGCCGCTTTCGTACTCGGCATTCTTGGTCGCATAGCCCTCGTCCAGGGCGTACGTCGCCGCGCCGGCGTGGGTGTCGATAAACCAGAGTGGTTTGTCCTTCTGCGTGAGATAGCGCAACAGATGCACGAGGACGACGTGTTTCAAGACGTCGGCGTGCATCCCTGCGTGAAAGCCATGGCGGTAGCTGAGCATCTACCTGGCCAAGCCCCTATCCCGGACTTGAGACATCAGTACTTGTCGTATTTGGTCGCCTTGCCGCGCACGGTGTCCGCGGGATATTTCCGGGCGTTGAGCGCGATTTTGTCGGCGGCAGCCGCCAGCAGGTCGACGCCGAGCTTGTCCGCCAGCAAAACCAGGTAGACCAGAACGTCGGCCATCTCATGGCGCACGGCCTCCAGCTGTTCCGGCGGGAGCTGGCCCGACTGCTCCGGCGTGAGCCAGTGAAACTCCTCCATGAGCTCGGCTGCCTCGATCGCAACCCCCATGGCGAGGTTCTTCGGAGTATGGAATTGATCCCAATCCCGCTCCTTGGCAAAAGCGCGGACGAGCAGCGCGAGCTCGTCCAGACTACGCGGTGGATGCCGCTGCATCATTGCTCCTTTTGATGGCGCAGACGCAGCACCGGCGCCACGGCGGCGGCGGATTCGCGTATGAGTTTTTCCGTGGTGTCCCAGCCGATGCAGGGATCGGTCACCGAGCAGCCATAGATCAGCCTGGATTTGTCCTCCGGGATCGCCTGGTTGCCGGCCACGATATTGCTCTCCAGCATCAGGCCGACGATTGAGCCGTTGCCCTCGATGATCTGGTGGATGCAGTCCCTGAACACCAGGGGCTGCAGTTCCGGTTTCTTCATCGAATTCGCATGCGCGCAGTCGACGACCAGGTTGGGGCTGAGCCCCGCCTGCAGCAGTTCCTGCTCCGTCAGCGCTACTTGCGCCGTGTCGTAGTTCGGGCTCTGGCCTCCGCGCAGCACGATGTGCCCGTAGCGGTTGCCCCGGGTGCGCACGATGGCCTGGGTTCCCTCCGAAGTGATGCCGAGGAAAGTGTGGGGTGCGCGCGCCGAGCGTATGGCATTGATTGCGACGCCGATGTTGCCATCGGTAGCGTTCTTGAATCCGACCGGAGCTGAAAGACCGCTCGCCATTTCGCGATGCGTCTGCGATTCGCTGGTGCGGGCGCCGATCGCGTACCAGGCGATGAGGTCGCCGAGGTATTGCGGCGAGGCGGGATCCAGGGCCTCGGTGGCGGCGGGCACGCCCAGTGCCGCCAGGTCCACCAGAAAGCGGCGCGCGCGCTCCATGCCCTCTGCGATCTGGAACGAATCGTCCATATGCGGATCGTTGATGAAACCCTTCCATCCGCTGACGGTCCTGGGTTTTTCGAAATAGACGCGCATCACCAGATAGAAACTGTCCTGCACCGCGGCGGCGAGCGCGCGCAGGCGCTGCGCATAGTCCAACGCCGCCGCCGGGTCGTGGATCGAGCATGGCCCCACGATCACCAGCAGCCGCGGGTCGGTCCGGTCGAGCACCCGGCACAGCGTGTTGCGTGCCGCGGCGACGAATTCCGCGGCCGCATCTGCGAGCGGAACGCGCTCGTGCAATTCCCGCGGGGAGGGCATCGCCTCGAACGCGGCGACATTCAGGTTTTCAGTGGCGGGAAAGCTCATCGGGAAGGAACCGGGGTCGGAGATGATTTTGCTGCGGGACTGTTGCCGTGTGACGGACCGGCGACGGGAGCGTTCACTTGACTCCCAGGCTGGTCAAAACCGCAGCGCGGCGCGCCGCTGCGGCCTTCTTCAGTTCGGTATAGAGGCTCGCGCCGTGGCTGTCCATGGCGACCAAGAGCGGCCCGAAGCCCTTGACGCGGAAGCGCCACAGACTCTCAGGGTTGAGATCGTCCAGGTCCACGTCCTCGATTTGTTCGATCCAGGTGGTTTCCAGTGCCGCCGCGCCGCCTACGATCGCAAGATAGACGCCGCCCAGCTCGGCGAAGGTCGCCAGCGAATCGGCGAGCATGCCGCCCTTGCCGACGATCATGCGCACGCCGTACTGGCTCATCAGCGGCCGGGTGAAGCGCTCCATGCGCGCGCTGGTGGTGGTGCCGACGCACACCGGCGCATAGCCGGCTGGATGCACGGCCGAAGGCGCCACTTTTCTTACGTTGGGCGCGGTGTGGATCACGGCGTGGCCGGCAAGGTCGAAGCGCGTCTTGCGCCCGCGGTCGAACATGTGGATCTGCGTCGCATCGCGTATGCCGTAGAGCGTGCCGTTCAACGTCACCGTGTCGTTGACGCGCAAGGCGCGGATCGCGGCCTCGCCCACCGGCGTGGTGAAATCGTGATGCGCCATCAGAGCGCCTGCCCCAGCATGCCTTTTTTCAAATCGCCATCGACCGGCTTGTCGCCGAGCCAGATGCGCAACAGCGCGCGGTAGAAGTCCTCGCCCGGAATCGGCTTGCCCTTCGCCTGCCCGTTCAGGTTCACCACGGTGCCCGATTCGGGCAGGAAATCGAGTACGATCACATCGCCTTTTTTCGCGTCTGTCAACAGCGACAGCAGTTCGGCGATGCGCGGCTTGAGCGCCTCGACCTCGGCTGCGCTGTGGTTGGCCTGGATGCCCTTTTCGAACGCCTCGTTGAGCTGCTGCGCGCTCAACTCACGCAGCATGGTGAGAGTCACGCGCTTCGCGCCTTTTTGCGCCAGCGCCTCGGCGGCGGCGGATGTTTTCTCGGCCAGGTAGAGCGCGCCAACGTAGACCTTGAATACGACGCGGGTACGGATGCCGGCGCCGTTCAATACCAGCTCGCTTGCCCCCACTTTGGTCTTGTCCGCAACATTCACGCCCGCCACCTCGAGCGCCAACGCGGGCAACGCCCACAGCAACAACATCAATGCCAGCCCTCGTTTCATCGCGTTTCTCCTGGTATCTGTCACTAGAACCCGTACTCGATGCCGCGCGGCGTGAACGTCGCGCGCGCGCGGCGCGCCGAATGGCATTGCATGTTTACCGCCACCGGGTTCATGGTGATATGCGTGGCGGCGGTTTCGATGTGGACGGCGAATGCGGTCGCATCCCCGCCCAGGCCCTGCGGGCCGACGCCGAGCTGGTTCACCGCGACGGACAGCGTCTGCTCCAGTTGCGCCCCCTCGGGATCGGCGCAGCGCGAGCCCAGCGCCCGCGTCGCCGCCTGCTTGGCCAGGTGCACGCACAGGTCGGCGGTGCCGCCCACACCCACGCCGACGATGGTGGGCGGGCAGCTCTTGCCGCCCGACTCCAGCACGCAATCGACAACGAAGGTCTTGATCGCATCCACGCCGTCGGCGGGGACGGCCATTTTCAGCCAGGAACTGTTCTCCGAGCCCGAACCCTTGGGGATCATCTCGATCTCGAGCGTCTCGTCGATGTCGGAAAAATCGATGTGGATCACCGGCACGCCGCGGCCGCAGGACGTGTGCTCGTTCCTGCGCGTCACCGGGTGCACCACCGACGAGCGCAGCGGGTACTCGCGCGTGGCGCGCTCGCATCCGGCGCGTATCGCCTGCTTCAGCCCATAGCCGTCCACGTTCACGCCGCGGCCTATGGCCACGTTATAGATGGGGATGCCCGTGTCCTGGCACAGCAGGTTGGCGGTGTCCTCGGCCACGCTGATGTTCCTGATCATGGTGCCGAGTATGGTCCTGGCGGTGGCGTCGGTCTCCCTTTGCGCGAGCGCCGCTATGCCCGCCTTGATGTCGGGCGGCAGGATCTTGAGCGCCCGGATGTAAAGCTCCTTGGCCGCCTCCTCCACCTGCTGCAGATCGATGTTCATAGTCCTCTATGGGCCAAGAATTGCGTTGCCGGAAACGGCGAAATGTTCGAAAAAATGGTGACATTGCATCCGCGGGGGATTTACAAGGGGGGCGCGCCCCCCTTGTTCGTAAGATAAGGGCTTTTCCCCCGTCGGAGACACTTTGTTTGCTTTCCGATTGTGCAAAGCTAATTCACCACGATCTTGCGCTCGCGCACCACCTTGGCCCAGCGCGCGCTCTCTTCGCGGATAGCCTCGGCGAATTCCGCGGGCGAATTGCCGACCGGCACCATGCCGAGCACGTAGAAGCGGGCGCGCATTTCTATGCTATCGAGAAGCTTCGCCGTATCGCGATAGACTTTGTCGATGACTTCCTTCGGCGTGCCCGCGGGCGCCATCAGCCCAAACCATCCGATATTCTCGAAGCCGGGCATCGTTTCCGCCACGGTCGGGACATCGGGCAGCTGCGGCGAGCGCTGCTTGCCGGTGACAGCGAGCGCGCGCAGCTTGCCCTGGTTGATGAAGCCGATCGCGCCGGCGATGTTGGCGGCCGCCATGTTGATCTGATTGGCCACCAGATCGGTCATGGCCGGATTCTCTCCCTTGTAGGGCACGCTGGTGATATCGAGGTTCGCGGCCGACAGGAAGTTCTCCGCGGCCAGATGGGTCTGGCTGCCGATGCCGGCGTGGCCGTAGTTGAGCACGCCGGGCTTGGCGCGGGCCGCGTCCATGAATTCCTTCAACGTCTTCGCCGGGAAATTCGGGTTCACCACGATGACCTGCGGCCCGCTCGCGACGTTGGTGATCGCTATCAGGTCCTTGGCCGGATCGAACGGCATCTTCTTGTAGATATATTGGTTGGCCGTGACGATGGAGCCTGAGGTCATGAACAGCGTATAGCCGTCGGGCGGCGAGTTGGCTGCCGCTTCGCCGCCGATGTTGCCGCCGGCGCCGCTGCGGTTCTCGACGATCACCGACTGGCCCCAGGTTTCGGTCAGTTTTTGCGCCACGATGCGCGTGACGATGTCGGTCGCGCCCCCGGGCGGGAACGGCACGATGATCTTGACCGGTTTGCTGGGATAGCCTTGGGCGAAGGCACCGCCGCAGGTCAGTGCCAGCAGCAATGCCAGCGTTCTGAACGGGTTCATCTCGATCTCCTCGAATACCGTTTTTGAAATATTGTTTTTGTGTTGTCGCTGCCTTCTGGCTTCATTCTAATCCGGCGGCCGCAGCATCGCCATGAGCTAGAGCGCGAGCGCGAAGGCGAGCCCCGCGGCGAGCGCCGCACCGGCGGCGAGGGCGAGCAGGCTTTTCTGCCATTCGCGCCAGGGCAGGAACTCCAGCGCGAGCAGGCGCAGTCCCCCGGTAAGATGCGCCGCCAGCAGCAGCACCAGCACGATCTCGGCGAATTTCACCAGCGGCTGCTCGGTCCAGCGCAGCAAGCCGTCCAGCCTCGCCTCGCCCTGCAGCGCCTGCCCGAGTGCCCAGAAATGGAAAGGCAGAAAAACCGACAGCGCCAGACCCGACAGCCGGTGTACGAGGAACGCCCACCACGCCGGATGGTTTCGCGCGCGGAAGTCGTTGCTCATATTCGTATTCACGCAAATACTGCCCAAGCCGCGCGCAGGCCGAAAGCAAACAGTGCGGCCGCAACCGCGGCCATGCACCAGTTGAGCGACGCGCTGCGCCAGCCCAGCCACTCCTGGCACAGGGTGCGCAAGCCTATGGGCGCATGCACGGCGATGGCGAGCACGAACAGCGAATAGAACGCGAGTCCGACGGCATTGCCGCGGGTGCGCTCGAGAATGGCCGCGCCGGACAAGCCGTGGCGCATCGCGTAAATGATGGTCAGGAGGTGCGCGAGCACGCACACGGCGAGCAGCACGGCGCTTGCGCGCTGCGCGATCCACAGCCAGGTTTCCGCCTTTGCGCCCATGTCTGACCCGGTCGCAGGCACGGCAGCAGGGCCTTCCCCGGCGCCGCTCACAACTCTCCCTTCCATGCGGCAATCGCCACCGCGCGCTTGAGTCCGGCGATCGCGGCGGTGGGCGCGATGTTCTTCGGGCAGCGTTCGCTGCAGGAGAGGTGCGTATGGCAGGCGTGGCAGCCGGCGTCGCCGGCAACCGCGGCAAGGCGTTCCCGCCTGGCGCCGTCACGCACGTCGTTGACCAGGGTCCAGGCGCGGTTCAAGGCGGCCGGGCCGAGATATCCTGAGTTCCAGGAGACGACATCGCAGGAGGCATAACATACGCCGCAGCCTATGCATTCGATCCCGGCATTGGCCGCGACGCGCCCGGGCGAATCGGAGGCGACCCGCGCAAAGTCTTCATGGCGCGTGGCGCTGGGCACGAACTGGCCGCGCGCGCGCGCCCACTTGTCGAAAAACTCGCGCATGTCGGTGACCAAGTCCTTCACCAGCGGCAGATTCGCAAGCGGCGCAATCTGGATCGCGTTGCCCTGGGCCACTTTCGCCACGTGGGTGCGGCAGGTCCAGCGCGCGACGCCGTTCACCGTCATGGCGCAGGCGCCGCACATACCGACGCGGCAGGCGAAACGGTAGGACAGGGTGGGATCGATGCTGCGCTGGATGTACGTCACCACATCGAGCACGCTCTGGCTTTCCTGGCGCGGCACTTCGTAGGTGCGATAGCCGCCGGACGCGGCGCCGCGCCAGACCGAGACTTGCAGCATGTCCATTGCGCTATCTTACGCCGGCGCGCATCGCCGACTACGCGCTTTCGTACAAACGCGTCAGCACGAACTCCCGGTGACCGAGCGCTTCGGCCGCGGTCAAGCGGCCGTTGGCGGTGCGGAACATGCAATCGAGCAGCGCATCGCCCGCTTCATCCGGCGTCATTTCGCGACGCAGGAGCCCGGACACGTCGACGTCGATGTGCTCGGACATGGTGCGCACGGTGCGCGGGTTGGCCGAGAGCTTGATCACCGGCAAAATCGGGTTGCCGATGACGTTGCCCTGTCCGGTGGGGAAGAGGTGCACCACGAAGCCGCTCGCCGCCAGCAGCGTCACCATTTCCGCCGCGGCCGAGGACGAGTCCATGAACCACAGGCCCGGGCCGCTGGGCACTTCGGCCTTGTCGATCACGCCGTCCACCAGGCATTTCCTGCCGATCTTCTGGATGTTGCCCAGCGCTTTTTCCTCGATGGTGGTGAGCCCGCCGAGAATGTTGCCCTTGGTCGGCTGCGAATCCATGAGGTCGCTGGTCTTGTGCCGGTTGATCACTTCCTGGTAGCGGTCGAACATGGCCATGAACTGCTTGCGCACCTGCGGCGTGCGGCAGCGCGCGGCCACCAGGTGCTCGCCGCCGGTGATTTCGGTGGTCTCGCCGAACACCAGCGTAACCTTGTGCGGATAGAGCTTGTCGAAGGCATTGCCCACGGTGGGGTTGGAGCCGCAGCCCGAAGTGGTGTCGGACTCGCCGCACTTGGTCGAGACCCACAGATCCTTCAGCGGGCGCTCTTCGCGGCGCAGTTCCGACGCCCACTGCACGTACTGCTTGGCCGCCTTAGACGCGCGCATGATGGTGTCATGGTCGCCGTGCTGCTCGATGCCGAAGCCGGTAACGGGCTTGCCCGTCTTGGCGATGCCGTCCACCACGCGCTTGGTCCACTCTTCCTCGATGCCGATCACCACCACCGCGGCGACGTTGGGGTTGGAGCCGGTGCCGATGAGCGTGCGGAAGTGCAGTTCGAGGTCGGCCCCAAACTGCAGGCGCCCGTAAGGATGCGGCAGCGCCATCACGCCCTTGATGTTATTGGCGACGGCCTCGCACGCCGCGTTGGACAGGTCGTCCACCGGCAGGATGATGACGTGGTTGCGTACGCCGATGCGGCCGTTCTCGCGCTTGTAGCCCCAGAACTTCGCTTTGGAAAGATTCATTGTTTGCCTCGCTTGGAACTCGTTTCGATATAAGGGGATATCCCCCAAGGGGACTTTCCCCTCAAGGGGGATCGAGACCTTCGGGGCGCCTCCCCTCATGCTCCCCTAGATCGGCCCGTTGCAAAATGAATTTTGCAACGGCTCGTTACCATCGTTTGGTCTTGATGTTGTGCACGTGCGCATGTTCGCCGATCTTGATCGGCGCCACGGTGCGGCCGATGTCGACGCCGTACTTGATCACCGTGTCTTCCGCCTTCAGCTTCTGGATCGCCAGCTTGTGGCCGATGGGGATGTCGCCCTGCGCACGCACCTTGATTTCCTTGTCCTGGTCCATGATCCAGCCGGTAAGCTGCTGGCCGGACTTGACCCCTTCGACCACGACCACGCCGACCGAATCGTGCTCGTCATGCACCACAAAGTGAATCATGCTTTCGCCTCCTTAACCAGGTTCACATGTTCGAATCCGCGCTGTCGGCGTCCGGTGGCAATTGCGGCCGGTCGCATCCCCGCGAAGCGGGGCCCCTGCTTCCTGCTCCTGCCCCCCTCCTCGTTTGCCCGCAGGCGGTTGCGGAAGGGCGATTCTACCAGTTTGATCAGGGGGGTTACGGGATCAACGCCGCGAGCCACGGGAGCGAGCTTGCTCGCGAATCATCGAAATCGCGAGCAAGCTCGCTCCTGCAAAGCGGTGCGCTGCAGATGTCGGCTACTCGCCAGATCGTTTTGCAA
>JADGRR010000339.1 GCA_017880745.1 Burkholderiales bacterium | reverse complement strand
GCCTTGCGAATTGTGGCGGGGTCGGCGTAGGTGGTAGTGGTCTCATTACCGCCAACCTCAACCCACTCCGCCACCGCACTACTGCTCACAATACCCAGTAGCATCATCAAGACAGCCTTGCGCATCGCACTCCCAGATTCAACCTCCGACAAGTATGACGCTTCTGCGGCAGAACGAGATCGCCTCGATCAAGTCGGCTTCCTGACTACGAGCGTTGCTGGCGCGGGTAACTTGGCAAACAAGACCATGGCGGTGGGGATTCGTTCCCCGCTATCCGGGCATCCTGCGCGGAATTGCCCGCACTTATTTCCCCCGGGGCGTGAACTTCTCCAGGAGACGCCGCCAGAGCCGGTTGAGCCAGCGGCTGAATCGCCCGACCCGGTTGTGAGCCACGGCGGGGCCGGCAGGAGCTTGCGCCAAAGCGTTTGTCGACGCAACGCCACCGAAGCGTTTCTCAAGACAGTCAGCGAACTGCGCGGTGCGCTCGCTCGCTCTCCTCTCGAACAAGCTGTCGACGACCGGCTTGAGCTGCCCCTCGCCCTGCACCTTGAACAGGCTCGTCATCTCGGTCCCGGAATCGGTTTCCTGCAATGTAACATCGATCTCCATGGTCAAATGTTCCGCCCTGGCGGTGGCATGAAGCCGCCGCGGCGGCTCCTCCGAATCGATCTGCGCGGTCAGGGTTACGATCAAGGGCACGATGCCGACTTTTTCCTTCACCGTGAGTTCGGCGGTCCTGTCGTCCAGCAGCCTGATCCGATCGACTCCGGGAATACAGGTGCACAGCGATTGGAAGTCGCGAATAAACGTCCACACTTCATTCGCTGGGGCGCTGACAGAGAACTTCGCCTCGCGTTGAGGCATCAGCCCCACCACTTCTTCAGCTTGTAATCGTCCACGATCGCGGCGGCGGCGTTGTGCCCCGCGCCGGCATGCACGCCTCCGCCGGGATGGCAGTAGCCGCCGCACATGTAGAGCCCGTCGACCGGCGTTCTGTAGCTGGACCAGCCGGCAAAGGGCCTGAAATATCCCATCTGGTCGGGAGTCATGTCTCCCACGACATCGACGCCATTCACGAAGTTGTCGTTGTGTTGCTCAGTGTCGGTGGGATCCTGAATCGTCATGGCGAGGATTTTGTCCTTCGTAATGTTCGGCGCGTAGGACCGCCAGAGGTCCAGGAGATGCGCGGCGTATTCCTCTCTGATGCTTTTCCATCCGGCGGCCCCTCCGGTTTCCACGCGGTACGGCGCGTACTGCCAGACAACCGCCGTGTGCTTGCCCGCGGGCGCCTGGGAGGGATCGAACAGCGTTGGCAGGGTGATTTGCAGCATCTCGTTCCGGGGAGGCCTGCCCATCGCGATTTCCTGGTACGCGCGCACCTGCTCCGCCACGCTTCCGCCGAACATTTCCTGGCTGAATGCCAGATTCACCGGCGGGTTGTCAGCGGCGGCCCGATAACGCGGCGGCTCGGACAGCGCCAGGTGCAGGACGAAAAGCGACCGACCGTTCGAGTGATAGTTCTTGACGCGGGTGGCGAACGAGGCCGGCAAGAACTCTTCTCCAACCAATCCCAGAAAGCTCTTCTTTGGTTCGAGGTTGGTTACCACGGCCATCGTGGCTTCGGCCCGCGTCCCATCCTTCAGTTCTATTCCTACGGCCCTATTGCCGCGCAAGAGGATTCGCTTCACCTCGGTGCCCGTCTGAACCACGCCTCCGTGCGCTTCTACGACGCGTCTCAGCCCCAGCGCCAGCTGTTGGGAGCCGCCGACGCAGATGGGCGCCTCGGCTTTCAGGATGCGGAAGAGGCAGATCCATCCCTGTCCGAATTGATCAGGGGCGAAGCCCAGCACGGTCATTCTGGACAGGAAGTGGACCTTTACCTCCTCGCTCTCGAACAGCTCGTCGAGAAGTTTCACCGGCGTGCTCGCCTGCCACTGGAGCAGCGTTCTCCCCTCCTCGGATTTCTCCAGTTCGGCGCTCTGTGTCGAGGGCGGCAGCGGCGGCGAATACATCAATGGGAGGTACGTCAAGTCGATGAACTCGCCGTAGTCTTCAACCAGCTTCCTGAAGGTCCGAGCGTCCCTGGCTGAGAACTTGCTCAGTTCATCGGCCATTCTCTCCGGCTCCCGATACATCACGATGCTCTTATGGTCGGGGAAGATGGTGCCGCGCAGATGCTCCGGGTAGACGTACCTTACGCCGTGACGCTCAAGCTCCAGGTCGCGGTAGACCGGGCTGGTGGGGATGTGGGTGTGAACGACGGAGCAGATATTGTGTTTGAATCCCGGCAATGTTGATTCCACAGTGCTGCACCCGCCGCCCACCTGCATGCTGCGCTCAAGCACCAGGACTTTGGCGCCTGCCTTGGAAAGATACGCGGCGCAGGCGAGGCCATTGTGGCCGGCGCCGATGATGATGAAATCGAAGGTCATAGCGAACTCCTCCAGTCACTCGCTAGATCGGGCCGCAGAGTCGCCCGCCGGCGTATGCTGAAACCAGGCGCGGATGTTTTCCATCTCCGGTTCGATGGACATACTGGCTACCATGCTGCGCGAGTGCAGTGCGAGGAGCGCATTGATGCTGGCGTCGCGCTGCACCGCACGACTAAGGCGGGCGAAGAAGGCGTGGTTGAGCCGGTCGATGGCGGAGAAGAATTCATCCAGCCCGTCCAATCCCACGGGTTCGCCACGCAGGAAGCAACCCAAGAGGTGCATCGAGACGATGCGATACACCCTTTCGGTCTCGGTGGCGAAGGGCATGTGCATATGCGCCAGCGGCCGCATGCGCCCTAGTATCGGACATGCGCTGGTTGCAAGGATGAGTCCCATCACGGCACTCAGGGCAGTTTGAGTGTCCGTGTGCTTGCGTGCTTCGTATTGCGGGGTTACCACGTGCACTTCAATGCGGTCTACCGAAGACAGCGCGGAAAATTTCTCCACCAGCGGCACCAGATCTGCGGCCGCCGGGCAATGCGCGCCCGGAGCGTTCCCCAGCGGGCAATGCGGACATTTGTCTGCCTCGAGGCGCGTCCACTCGGGCAGGTTGCCACCCGCAGGGGGCCGGTCGAATTCCACGTCGAAGCGATGTCCGACCCCGGACTCGAGCCGGAACAGATAGATGATTTTCTTTTTCAACGCAATAGGGACAAGAATAACAATTTGGCGCCCAAGCCAGGAGGGCACAGTGGTCCGCTGCACTCAACCGCTTGAGCTTGTCGGGAACCGTGCACATCCAGCTAATGCCCGATTTTAACTCACTCTCACCGGCCAAAGGCCCTATCGGAGCAGGCTTTGAGCGAAATTACCGGCCAATGACGGAGCAATCTGTTCCAACCGCAAATGGAAGACAAGTTCCCTCGTCCACTACCTCCGGCGTCACCGAGCGTCCCGCGCATTTGAACGACGGCGGCGCGTGATGCGCCGTCTTTGCGGCCAATCGCGCCTCTCTGACGCAATCAGCGTTTCCTCTGGCGTGGGGGATATCCACCGCGGGCCATCACCCCCTGTTTCACACTGTCCCGAGTTCAAATCCGGCCTTCGTTCGCAGCGCGCGCGAAGCCTCGCCAGCGAGGAGTGCGATGAAGCGCCGTGCGGCTTCGGGCGCAGCTGCGTTAGCGCATACGCCCGCGGTATAGATGGTCGCCAGTTCGAACTCATGCGGCAGCAGCCCGGCCAACACCACGCCCGGAGTGGCGTTGATCTCCGTGACCTGGGTACACCCCACCACGCGCGCCCCTTTGGCCTGCGCCAGTTCGCGCATGGCCGTGGCGCCGTTCGGATAGGTCTTCAGGCGCGGCTCGACTTCGCCGCGGATACCGAGCGTGCCCAGCACGCGGGCAAAATGGATGCCTGCCGTCGCTTTCTGTGGATCGGGGACGAAGATGCTTTCTGCGGCGAGCAGCGTGTTGCGCAGCGCGCTTGTGCTGGCGATGTCGGGCAGGGGGTCGCCCGCGCGCACGGCGACGCCGGTGCGCACGCGGCCGAGGTCGGCGCAGCCGTCGGACAGCACCTGCCCGCCTGCCGCGAGTTCGGCGACCACGGCCCGGGTCAGGATGACCAGGTCGGCGGGCGCGCCCGAGAGCAGCTTTGCCTTCATCGCGCCGACCGCGCTGAAGGTGCAATCGAGCTCGTACCCCGTCGCAGCGCGAAAATCGGCGGCCAGCGCGGTCACCACGCTTTGCGCGGCGCCGCCGCTCAGTATGTTCAACCGCATCTGAATC
>JADGRR010000338.1 GCA_017880745.1 Burkholderiales bacterium | reverse complement strand
GCGCACCTTCACCTGCTCGAACAGAGCTTGCTCTAAGCGCGTCTTCTGTTCCGCCGTAGCGACCGCATCGAGCTCTGCGGCTTCGCGCGCCTTCACCTGCTCGGACAGGGCGCGTTCCGCAGCCGCTCGCACCTCGGTTTGCGCAAGCAACTGCGCTTGCTGCTGCGTCCGCGCGCGGGCGGTTTTTTCAGCCTCCGTCTCGGCCTGTGCCCGGATCGTCGCGTGTTTTCCGGTTTCCTCCTCGGCACGCAAGCGGCTTGCCACGGCCTGGATCGCCTGCGCATCGGCCTGCTCGCGCGCGCGCGCTTGCTCCGCCGCATGCATCTCGGCCTGGGCCCGCTCGCGCGCCGCGGCTCCCTGTTCGCCCTCGGCTTGGGCGCGGCGTTCCGCGGCCAGCGCCAGTGCCGCCTCTGCCGCCTGGCGCTGCTGCGCCAGCGCCGCCGCTTCGCGCGCCAAATGCGTGCTTTGTTCCGCTGCGGCGACGGCTTCGAGCTCGGCGGCTTCGCGCGCCTTCACCTGCTCGAACAGCGCCTGCTCCAAACGCTTGTTCTGTTCCGCCGCGGCGACGGCTTCGATCTCGGCGGCCTCGCGCGCCTGCGCCGCCTGGACTGCCGCTTGTTCTGCCTCTATTCGTGTTTGCGCAACGACCGCGGCGCTGCGTTCGGTTTCAGCGAGCTCTCGCGCGAGCCCTTCGGCCTCGCCCTCGGCGGCAAACTTCGCTTCGGCCGCCGCCTTGGCCTCCTGCTCCGCCAGCAAACGCCGCGCCGCTGCCTCATTCGCGCGCACGGTCTCCTCACGCCGCAGTGCGATCTGTTCGAGTGCGACCTGCTCCCGGACGGCGTGCTGCCGCGCTTGCGCCTCGGCTTGAGCCTCGGCTTCGCGGCGCTGGCGCTCCTGCACCTGGGCAGCCTGCTCGGCGAGAATGCGCGCTTCGACCTGAGCCGCGGCCTGCGCCTCCGCTTGCGCTCGCTGCTGCGCCAGGTTCAGCGCCCCGGTCTCGCTATGCGCGCGCTGCTCCGCCGCGTCGCGCCGCTTGCGCTCGGCTTCCTCGCTCCTCCGGGCCTGGTCCAGCGCCTCTTGTTCGAGCCGCACCTTAACGGAATCCGCGGTCGCGGATGGTCGCTGCCGCAAGTCGCGGCGCTTGCGTTCGGCGTTCTTCAGATGATCAAGCAGGCGGCTCATGGATGAGGCGGGCTAGGCGATGTCGGGTACGGGATGGTGGTTCATGACGGGAACGGTAGCTTACTCGAAACCGGGCGTTTTGAAGAGTGCGCCGCGACGGTTTCGCAGCGTGTATTTGTCAACCACACGGAGGAGTGTGATGAAGAAAGTTGCCGCGCCGCGGCCTCCACCCTCATGGCACTGGCGGTCAACGCCAACGCAACCGGGGAGAAAGAAGAGAAAGCCGCCTCGGGCAACATGGTCTGCAACAGCAGCGTCCTCGCGCGCCCAGCCTGAAATGAAAAGGGCGGAGTCCTTGCGGACTCCGCCCTTCGAGCGGCCTTTACGCGGCGCCCAGGTTTCGAGGTACTGAGCCCGGTCCTGGCGCCGCGGCGGGCCTGCTGTTCTCGGGTGCATCGCTCCTTAGGCTTTCAGGAGCGCTCCGGCACCGGTCAAAACGAGCGCGCCAAGTCCGACGATCGGGCCGATCGTCACGAATGCAAGCGCGACGAACGGGGCGGCGAGCGCGAGCGCAATCGGCCGCGCCTTGTCGCTTTTCATTGCGGCCTTGCCCGCGATCCAGACCAGCATCGCAAACCCGACCAGCGGGAACGCGAGCAGGTAGGCCAAGCCGATGAAGGGCGCGGCGAAGAACAGCGCGACGTTTTTCACGTGTTTGACCAAAGTCGCTTTGCCGTTGGCGGCAACGGTGGCTGTATGGCTGTTGCGGGTGAGAGCCCGGCCGAAGCCGAATCCAACCAATGCGCCGTTTTCTGCTATCAGATTTTTTGTGTAGGTGCTCATGATGTTCTCCGTCAGTGATTTGTTGCTTGCCTGACTCTTTCAGAGCATCGATCGTGCCAGCGATCGCGCGCAGGATTGATTCACTCTGTATTTCAGGGAGTTAGACCTGCGATTCAGGGCGGACCACCTGCCCTGCGTGGGCTGAACACAGCGCCCGAAGTATATTGTTTTCATGCGGCCGCGCCGGGCGCATGCGACATTGTTGATGTTCTTCAATCACCTGCAACATCGGGGCGCTGCCTGTTTTTTGCAGGCACGTCGCGCGCCGGCGGGCGCCGGTGCGCCTTGCCACGCCGTCCGCTATAGCCGCGCGTTCCGGCCAGGCGAATGCCGCCTCCATGCGCGCATCCCGGCGCTACTGCCGTCGAAGCCGCGCGCGGCGTTCGCGGCGAAAGTGCGACACTGCCAGCAGCAGCGCCGCCGCCTGCAGCAGCGCGCAGCAATAGAGCGGCGCGCCGATACGCCAGTCCCCCTGCGGGAGGTGCGACACCATCACCAGCAGCGGCGCGCCGAGCACGGGAGCGATCACCGCCATCAGACTGTTCAGGCCGCTCACCGCGCCGAGCGTCCTGCCCTGACTGCGCGCGTCGGCGGCACCGGAAATAATGCTCTGGATCGCAGCCGAAACCGTGGCGCCGAGAAGATTGAGGAAGATGATCGCGAACATCATCCAGCCTTGGGTGGCGGCGCCCCACGCAGCGTAGGCGAGCGTGGATGACACCATCCCGAGCACCGCCAGCCGCTGCGGACTGAAGCGCTTGAGCAGGCGTCCGAGCAGCAGGCCCTGCGCGATCGCCGACACGATGCCGACCGCCGCGAGCGACCAGCCGTTCTCCAGCGGCCCCCAGCCGAACTTGAAGGTCGTGTACAGCACCCAGCTCGTGTAGAGCAGGAATTGCGCCAGCCCGCTGCACGCGACCACGGCCACCAGCCGTCCCGCGCCCTTCAGTTGGGCGAGGCCGCGCAGCGAAGCGACCGGATTCGCCGCGCGCAAGTGAAATGCGTGCCGGCGCTCCGCGGGCAGCGACTCGGGCAGCACGAAATAGCCGTACAGCAGATTGACAAGCGCCAGACTGCCGGCGACAAAAAACGGAAGTCGAAGATTGATCGCGCCCAGGAGGCCGCCCATCACCGGCCCGAGGATGAAACCGACGCCGAACATCGCCCCGAGCATGCCGAAGCGCTTCGCCCGCTGTTCGGGCGGCGTGATATCGGCGACATAGGCGTTGGCGATGGCGAGGTTGGCCTGCATTGCGCCGCTCACCAGGCGCACGGCGATCAGCATCCACACCGCGGTCGCGAGCGCGGTGGCGAAGAAGCTCAGCGCGAGGCCGCAAAATCCGATCAACAGCACCGGCCGGCGGCCGTAGCGGTCCGAAAGCGCGCCCAGAACCGGCGATGCGAAAAAATTCGCCACACCGAAGGTAAACGTCACCACCCCATACCAGAAGGCCTGATCCGCCTGCGAGCCGGTGAAGCTGCCGACCAATGCCGGCAACACCGGAATGATCAGGCCTATCGCCACCATGTCGATCAGCGCCGTCAGCATGATGAAGGGCATCGCCGCCTCGCGGTCGCTGCGCGCGGAAAAGAGTTTGAACGCAGGTTTGGATGGGTTCATGTGCTAAAGGTACCAGAGTCGAATCGCCGCCGGCTGAATCCGGCGAGCTTCGCGACCGGCCCGGAAAGCAAATCGGCGCTGCTGCCGGTCATTGCGGGCCGGGCGGCGGACAAGGGCTCGACCGGCGCCGGCAGATCGGTTGGCCGGCTTTGCGCCCGGTGTTTTATTGTCCGGCGTCAAACCGTAAAACGGCGGGTCATGATAGCGTCAGCAGTCGCATTGGAAAGGCCTATATGAGCATGCTTTCGTTTGAATCGCTGACCAGCTATTGGTCCGTGCCCGAAGTCGAAACCAACATCATCGTTTTTTTTAATCTGCTGGGCGCCCTGCTGCTCGGGCTGCTGGTCGGCTACGAGCGTTCCTACCACGGCCGTGCCGCGGGGATGCGCACCTACGGTCTGGTGTGCATGGCTTCAGCGGCGCTGATGGTGATCGCGGGCTACCCGACGTATTGGTATGGGGGCAAGACGGCGATCCTCGGCGGCACCGATCCCACGCGCATCATCCAGGGGATCGTCACCGGCGTCGGATTCCTCGGAGCAGGCGTCATCATGAAGGAGGGCTTCAGCATCAGCGGGCTCACCACTGCGGCGTCGATCTGGACGTCAGCGGCGATCGGCATCCTGGTGGGCATCGG
>JADGRR010000337.1 GCA_017880745.1 Burkholderiales bacterium | reverse complement strand
CGCCGGACATGGACCGGGACCGCCTCATAGCGATCCTCCCACAGCGCGCCGTCGCGATGGTGGACCTCGTCGACGTAGCGCGCGTAACGCTCGCCCAAGGAGCGCATCAGGCCGGCGACGCCGCTCGCGCGTGAGGGCGTGAGGAGCAGGTGAACATGGTTGCCCATCAGCACATAAGCGTGCACGGAGCAGCCGAAATGCGGGGCGTACCGGCCGAGCCAACCGAGGTAGGCGACGCAGTCCTCGTCACCGAAGAAGCACGCTGTCCGCAGATGGCCGCGCTGGATCAGATGCAGCGGGTGGCCCGGGATCTCGGGGCAAATAAGACGTAGAGGACGTAGAGGACGCAGCATTCGGACAGGCTCGCGGGTTCACTGGCGAAACAACGGCCTGGGTGGCTGGCGAGTTGACGCCGCGGCGCGATTCCCCGCATTTCCAGGATCGTTGAATTTGTGCATAGTGTTCCCGGCTGGAATGAGGGTTATTGCTACTGTCGCCTGCCGCATCCGATTAATAGACTCCGCGCGGCGGGTGCAGCGTGTTCCGTGCCATGCTCTTTCTAATGTCAAACAAACTATGATTGGGAGATTGAATGAACAAGATATTTATTTCGGCTGGTCTTGCGCTTACGCTGGGCGCGGGATACTCGCTCACCGCTTTCTCGCAGGTGAAACCCGAGGTTATGGTCAAACAGCGCCAGTCGGCGATGGCGCTGCAGGGCAAATATTTCGGTCCGCTGGCCCTCATGGCCCAAGGCAAGGCGCCGTTCAAGGCGGACGTGGTCGCGTACAACGCCTCCTTGCTCGACGCTCTGAGCAGGATGCCCTGGGATGGCTTCGACGCCAGCACCAAGGATGTGAAAAGCGCCGCGCTGCCGGCGGTATTCGCGGACACGGCCAAATTCAAGGACGCGCAGGACCAGTTCCATGGCGCTGTCGGCAAGCTTGTCGCGGCCAGCAAGGGCAGCGACGAGGGGGCCACCAAAGCAGCGATCGGTGCGCTCGGCAAGACTTGCGGCGGCTGCCACGACAACTTCCGCCAGAAGCCGTAGACAAGCCGGGTCTGCAACACAACCCCGCTGCGGCGGGGTTTTCGCTTTTCGAAGGTGGCGCATGATATGTGGAACAGCCGCTGCGCTGCGACGCGTGCTGCAGGCAGGTGCGCTCGCTCTGCTGCTCGGGACGCTGATCGGGAACGCCCACGCGCAGGGTGACGCCAAGCGCGGACAGTATCTGGCGAAGGTCGGCGGTTGCGTCGGCTGCCACACGCAGGAGAAGGACGACGCCGTCCCCTACGCGGGGGGGCGCGCACTCAAGACGCCTTTCGGCACGTTTTACGGACCGAACATCACGCCGCATCTACAGGCGGGGATCGGCCGCTGGACCGAGGCCGATTTCATCCGCGCCATGCGCCACGGCGAACGTCCGGACGGCGCCAATTACTTCCCGGCGTTTCCCTATCCATCGTTCACGCGGATCGCCGACAGCGATTTGCGCGACCTTTGGGCCTTTCTGCGCACGCTCCCCCCCAGCAGCCAAGCGTCCCAGGCACACGACCTGCGTTTTCCCTTCGGCTGGCGCTTCCTCGTCTCGATCTGGAAGTGGCTGTTCTTCACGCCGGGCCCATTCACAAGCGACACGCAGCGCACGCCGGAGATCAACCGCGGCGCCTACGTGGTCCAGGCGCTCGGCCATTGCAGCGAGTGCCATACGCCGCGCAATTTTCTCGGCGGCCCGAAGCGGGACCGGTTCCTTGCAGGCGGGAAGGGGCCCGACGGCAAACGCGTACCTAACCTGACACCGGCGAAACTCAAGAAATTAAGCGATGCAGAGTTGAAGGATTTCCTCGTGAGCGGCACCACACCCGACGGCGATGTCCCCGCCGAGGCGATGGGTGAGGTAATCCGCAACACCACCAGTCAGCTGACGCCGGCGGACCTCGCGGCTGTGATGGCTTTTCTGCGCGCGCTTCCACCGCTTGCCGATGAACCTCGCTGATTCGTTCTGAGGCTTTTTTTCAGCTCACTGCTGTTTGCAGGGCGATACAGCCCTGCGTAGTTTGCCTCTACAACGCCGCGAAGCCGTCCGGGGCGGCAGTCTTAGCGCGATACGCGTCGAGGATCGAACGCTGCTCCAGGTCCCCTGCGCGGAATCCCCAGTTCATCGGCTATGAGCCTTTCGGCCGCGCTCGCCAACTCGCGCCGCGTCCTTCCCGCGCTCGCCAAGGATCGTGTAAAAGCCAGTACCACGCACATATTGGGCGCGGCCAGGATGGCTTTGAGCGACTCGAGCATGGATATCCCGCCGGCGTAGCCGGCCGCGCGGGTCGGCTTGCCCCCGGCGTCCAAATAGCGCAACGCCACCGGCTGCACCGTCGCGTGCGCCTCCACCGCCGGCTCAAGCAGCCCGGCGTGAAAATGCAGCAGTTCGTCGCCGAAAGTGGTGGTTCCCTCCGGACAAATCGCAACCGCCCGCCCCTGTTCCATTTCCTCGGCGAGACGATGATTGGCGCGGTGCACGTCGCTCTTGCGCGTGCGCTCGATATACAAGGTCCCAACGCGCGTGCACAGCCAGCCGATCAGCGGCCAGCGGCGGATCTCCGCCTTGCCCACGAAAGTCGCGGGGAACACCGCCTCGATGGCGATAATGTCGAGCCAGGAGATATGATTGCTCACCAGCATGCAGGTATGCGGCAGTTGCGGCGGCGCGTTGCGCGTGCGCACATCGATGTTGAGCACGGCCAGGAACTGGCGCGACCAATTCCGCCGCATCGCGCGTTGCGTCGCGGCATCGCGCCGGGGGTACACCAGCCAGGCGAGCAGCAGGCCACGGGCAAGGTGCAGTGCGAGCCGCGCCAGGCGCCAGACGCGCACCGCGACAGGCGTAGTCGGGTTATTCATCGGATGCGGATTTTGCCTCGGGGAGGAGCACGATGAGCGATTTCATTTTCTGCAAGATCATGGCAGGGCGGATTGCGCCGACCAAAGTCCATGAGGACGAACCGAGCCTGGCTTTCATGGATATCGGCCCGGTCAATCCCGGCCGCCGGGCGATCAGCCAAGTAAATACAGGAAAATCCAAGGGTGCCGACCCTGACGGCTCACATCAGCGCACCTTGAATACCAGCTTGCCGCGCAGGTGGCGCCCCTCACTCACCTTGTGGGCTGCGGCGGCCTCGGATAAGGCGTAGCTTGTGATTTCGGGGACGCGGACGGCGCCGCCGGTGACCAGGGCGACGATGCGATCGAGATGCGCGCGGTCGCGCCCGACTTTGGGACGCAGCGATGCGAGGTCGGCACGCGGCGAGACCGGCGCGGTATTCCCCGAGGCAATGAATGCGGCGCGTCCGCCCGGCCGCAGCACGGCGAAAGAGCGCTTCGCCACCTCGCCGCCGACGGTGTCGAACACCGCATCGCAGCCGGACACCACTTGCGTGAAGTCCTGCGCATTGTAGTCGATGACCTGGTCGGCGCCGAGACTGCGCAGGTAGCCGTGGTTCGCCACGCTCGCGCTCGTGATAACGCGGGCGCCGATATGCTTCGCGAGCTGGATCGCAAAGCCGGCCACGCCGCCCGCGCCGCCCTGGATCAGTATCGTTTCACCGGCCTTCAATTGCAGCGTGTCCTCGACCGAGCACAGCGCGGTGAGGCCGATCAGCGCCACCGCCGCGCACTCCGCGTGCGTAAGCTTCTCCGGCTTTCTCGCCACGATCGCCGCGCGGATCGCGATTTTCTCCGCGTAGGCCGCTTCCTGGCCGACATCGCAGACGCCGAAGACCGCATCGCCGATCGCGAAGTCCTTCACCCCGTCGCCGAGCGCACTGACAACGCCGGAGAAATCCCGCCCCGGAATGTACGGAAAGTCGGTGATCGGGGCATAGTGGCCGGCGCGCACCTTCCAGTCGGCGCCGTTGACGCTGGCCGCGTGAACGTCGACGAGCACCTCGCCGGGCCCGGCAACGGGATCCGGTACGTCGCCATACTGCATCACCTCCGGCCCGCCGTGTTTCATGAAGTACGCTGCTTTCATCCGCTTCTTCCCAGTGAATTTGTTCGTCCGGCGGCAATCCTAGCACGTCAGGCGCGATTGCCAGTCAGCGCGAACAAATCCTCGTGCGGACTTCGAGGCTGTCCTAGAAGCTGCTCAGCCAATGACCGCGGCGAGTGGTTGGAAGAAATCAAAGCTGGATTAGACGCGATTACCCTGTCCAAAGCCTTCGACGAGGAGCGCTGCTACGACGT
>JADGRR010000336.1 GCA_017880745.1 Burkholderiales bacterium | reverse complement strand
CGGCAGCAATCAAGACGCCGCATAGGAAACGGCCTCTTACATATTCGGGTAGTTCGGTCCGCCGCCGCCCTCGGGCACGACCCAGTTGATGTTCTGCGTCGGGTCCTTGATGTCGCAGGTCTTGCAGTGCACGCAGTTGGCGGCATTGATCTGCAGCCGGTCGCTGCCGTCGTCGTTCTTCACGAATTCGTATACGCCTGCCGGGCAATAGCGCTGTTCCGGTCCGGCGTAGAGGGCAAGGTTGACGTTCACCGGAACCGCGGCGTCCTTGAGCGTCAGGTGGCAGCGCTGGTTTTCCTCGTGGTTGACGTTGGAAATGAACAGCGACCCGAGCTTGTCGAAAGAAATCTTGCCGTCGGGCTTGGGGTAGTCGATCCGCGGGCAGTCCGCGGCTTTTTTGAGCGCGCTGTGGTCGTCGTGGTTGTGCAGCGTCCACGGCGCCTTGCCCTGGAACACGAAAGTGTCGATGGCCGAATACACGAGGCCGCCCCAGAAGCCCCAGTGGAACGAAGGGCGGATGTTGCGCACCCGGTACAGCTCGTCCCAGATCCAGGTCTTGCGCACGTTTTCCGCGTAGCTCGTGACTTCTTTCGTCCCCTCTTGAGCGAGCGCGTCGTACACGGCTTCGGCCGCGGTCATGCCCGACTTCATCGCGGTGTGGATGCCCTTGATCTTGGGCACGTTGAGGAAGCCCGCCGTATCGCCGACGAGCATGCCGCCGGGGAAGGTGAGCTTGGGCAGCGACTGGAATCCGCCCTCGGTGAGCGCGCGCGCGCCGTAGGAAATGCGCCGGCCGTCTTCGAAAAATCCGCGAATCGCCGGATGCGTCTTGAAGCGCTGGAATTCGTCGAACGGGCTGATCCAGGGGTTCTGGTAATCCAGGCCGATGACGAAGCCCACCGCGACCTGGTTGTTCTCCAGGTGGTATAGAAACGACCCGCCATAGGTCTGCCGGTCCACCGGCCAGCCGGTGGTGTGGATGACCAGGCCCGCCTGGTGGCGCTCGGGTTTCACCTCCCACAGTTCCTTGATGCCGATGCCGTAGGCCTGCGGGTCGACGCCTTCGCGCAAGCGAAATTTCTGCATCAGCGTCTTGGTGAGCGAGCCGCGGCAGCCTTCGGCGAATATCGTCTGCTTCGCGTGCAGTTCCATGCCGGGCTGGTAGTTCTCGGTGTGCTGGCCGTCTTTGCCTATGCCGAGGTCGCCGGTGGCCACGCCCTTGACCGAGCCGTCCTCGTGATAGAGCACTTCGGCTGCGGCGAAGCCGGGGTAGATTTCGACCCCCAGACCTTCGGCCTGCTGCCCTAGCCAGCGGCACAGGTTGCCGAGGCTGATGATGTAGTTGCCGTGATTGTTCATCTGCGGCGGCGTCGGCAGCCTGAACGCCTTGCGTTCGGTCAGAAACAGGAAGCGGTCGTCGCCGGCGGGCGTGTTCAGCGGTGCGCCCAACGCTTTCCAGTCGGGGAGGAGTTCGTCGAGGGCGCGCGGTTCGAGCACCGCGCCGGAGAGGATATGGGCGCCGATCTCGGAGCCTTTCTCGATCAGGCAGACGTTGATCTCGCGGCCTTTTTCGGCGGCGAGCTGCTTCAGGCGGATGGCGCAGGCCAGCCCCGAGGGCCCGCCGCCGACGATCACCACATCGTATTCCATCGCTTCGCGTTGCATGTCGACTCCCAGTTTTTGGCTGCCGCAGCGCGCGTTCCGCGGCGCGGCGCAGCCGCGTCCGCCGCAACAGGCCCATGCGACCGTGCTTATTCGAGCGCAGGAGAATTATAATGCGACTCCCCGTTCCGCGACACCAATACCATGACCGCAACGAAGCGCAAGCTGGTGCATACCGAAATCGGGTCAATCGAACAACCGCTGTGGGAACCGAGCCAGGCGCGCATCGCCGGCGCCAATGTCACCGCCTTTGCGCGCGCGGCGATCCGCGAATGGGGGCTGAAATTCAACACCTATCCTGAGTTCTACCGCTGGACGGTCGACCAGCCTGCGCAGTTCTGGCAGTCGCTGTGGCAGTACGCCGCGGTGAAGGCCAGCGCGCGGGGCAAACGCGCGCTGGTGCACGGCGAGCGTATGCCAGGCGCGCAATGGTTCCCCGACGCGCGCCTCAACTTCGCCGAGAACCTGCTGCGGCGGCGCGACCGGGCGGACGCGATGGTGTTCTGGGGCGAGGACAAGGTCGAGCGGCGCCTGTCTCACGCTGAGCTCCACGCCAGCGTCTCGCGCCTGGCGCAGGCGCTGCGCGCCGGCGGCGTGCAGGCGGGCGATCGCGTGGCCGGCTACCTGCCGAACCTGCCGGAGGCGATGCTGGCGATGCTGGCCAGCGCCAGCATCGGCGCCATCTGGTCGTCCTGTTCCCCCGATTTTGGCGTGCAGGGCGTGCTCGACCGCTTCGGCCAGATCGAGCCCAAGGTGCTGTTCGCCGCCGACGGCTATTGGTACAACGGCAAGGCGATCGATTCGCTCGCAAAGGTGGCCGAGATCGCGCGCCGCCTGCCCACGCTCGAGCGCGTGGTCGTGGTGCCGTACCTCGCGCAAAGCCCGGAAGTGTCGGCGGTGCCGAACGCGCTGCGCATGGCCGATTTCATCGCGCCCCATACCGGGCGCGACATCGAGTTCGCGCAATTGCCGTTCGACCATCCTCTCTACATCATGTATTCCTCGGGCACCACCGGTGTGCCCAAGTGCATCGTACACGGCGCCGGCGGCACGCTGCTGCAGCACCTGAAGGAACACCAGCTGCATGCTGACGTCAAACCCGGCGACCGGCTGTTCTACTTCACCACCTGCGGCTGGATGATGTGGAACTGGCTCGCCTCCGGCCTGGCCTCTGGCGCGACGCTGCTGTTGTACGATGGCTCGCCATTCGTCCGGCGCGGGGCGATCCTGTTCGATTTCGCCGAGGCCGAGGGCATGACCCACCTCGGCACCTCGGCCAAGTTCATCGACGCCATCTGCAAGATCAGCCTCAGGCCGCGCGAAACGCATGATCTGTCCGGGCTGCGCTGCATCCTGTCTACCGGGTCGCCGCTGGCGCCGGAGAGCTTCGATTACGTCTACCGCGACATCAAGGCCGATGTCTGCCTGTCGTCCATTTCCGGCGGCACCGACATCATTTCGTGTTTCGTGCTCGGCAGTCCCGTGCTGCCGGTGTATCGCGGCGAGATCCAGTGCCGCGGTCTGGGGATGAAGGTCGAGGTGTATGACGAGGCCGGCAAGCCGGTGCAGAGGAAGAAAGGCGAACTCGTCTGCACCCGGCCATTCCCGTCGATGCCGGTCGGGTTCTGGAACGACCCGGACGGAAAAAGGTATCACGACGCGTATTTCGCCAAATACGCAGGCGTCTGGTGCCATGGCGATTACGTCGAGCTGACGGAGCGCGGCGGCATGATCATCTACGGGCGTTCGGACGCAGTGCTCAATCCGGGCGGCGTGCGCATCGGCACCGCCGAGATCTACCGTCAGGTGGAGCAGTTGGGTGAAGTGCTGGAGTCGCTGGTGATAGGGCAGGAGTGGAACAAGGACGTGAGGGTGGTGCTGTTCGTCAAACTGCGCGAGGGCCTCGTGCTCGACGACGCGCTCATCGACCGGATCAAGAACCAGATCCGCGCCAACACCACGCCGCGCCACGTTCCGGCCAAGGTGCTGCAGGTGGAAGACATACCGCGCACCAAGAGCGGCAAGATCGTGGAACTGGCGGTGCGCAACGTCGTCCACGGCCAGGCAGTGAATAACGCCGAGGCGCTGGCGAACCCGGAAGCGCTGGAGCATTACGCGAACCGGGTGGAGTTGCAGAGCTGACCAAATTCGGCGTCTTGAGTACCGCCGCTGCTCCAGGTAGCTGTTGCCTTCGAACTTGCGCGGACGGCGGCCCGTCCGCGCGGATCGCCGATTGCGCACGGACGATGAACCTGTCCGCACGCAATCGGCGATCTTGAAAGAAAACCAACCCGAAAGCGCTTTTGCTTTTATCCATAACCGTGTTTTTGGTGCGGATACGCTTTTCATCCGCACCAAAAACACGGTTGGCGCGCGCAGCGCGCAATGGCCATTCGCGGACATTGGCGGATATTTCGATCTGTTGCTTTCGAACTTGCGCGGACGGAATCCGTCCGCGCGGATCGCCGATTGCGCACGGATGAAAAGCACATCCGCGCGCAATCGGCGATCTTGCATAAAACCAACCCCAAGCCGTCGTTGCTTCTATCCATAACCGTGTTTTCTGTACGGATGTGCTTTTCATCCGT
>JADGRR010000335.1 GCA_017880745.1 Burkholderiales bacterium | reverse complement strand
GGTGGCACCACGCTGCTCACCGAGTGCTACCGTCCGTCGGAGAAGGCCAAGGCCCAGGGCATGCACGACTTTCTGGTGTTTCTGACCACCGCAACGTCTTCGTTTTCCTCCGGCCTGCTGATGAACCGCAACGGCTGGGAGATGCTCAACTACGCCGCTTTGCCGGTCCTCACGGTGATCGGCGCGGCGATTGCGTGGCTCGCGCTGCGGCAGCGCGCTGCCGTCGCGGTCTGAATCAGGAACTGCTGTTTTCGTGAAAGGGTAGCCATGCCAGTCGATCCGCAAATGCAGGGGGTGATCGAGCGCGTAGCCAAGTCCGCCTTGCCGCCGTTCTACACCGTGAGCGCGGAACAGGCGCGCCGCCTGTACAAGGAGACGCGCGCGGCCCTGAGCCCGCCCGTCCCCGACGTGGGCGAGGTGCGCGACCTGGCTGCGAGCGGCCCGGCGGGGCCGATTCCCCTGCGGCTGTATCGCGGTCTGGGCACGGCCGCCGGCGCGCCGCTGCCGGTGCTGGTCTATTTTCATGGCGGCGGCTGGACCATAGGCGATCTCGATACTCACGACATCGTTTGCCGCACGCTCGCCAACAACGCGCGCTGCGCGGTCATTGCGGCCGATTACCGCATGGGGCCGGAGCACAAGTTTCCGGCGGCGGTGGAAGACTGCATCGCCGCGACGCGCTGGGTCGCGCAGCAGGGCGGGGCGCTCGGCGTCGATGCGGCGCGCATTGCGGTCGGCGGGGACAGCGCCGGCGGCAATCTGGCCACCGTAGTGGCCATCACCCTGCGCGACGCGGGCGGCCCTCCGCTGGTGTTCCAGGCGCTGGTGTACCCGGCGACCGACCAGCGCATGGATTCGGCTTCGCATGCCAAGTTCGGCGAAAATTATCTGCTCACCCGCAACAACATGCTCTGGTTTCGCGGCAACTACCTCTCACCCGGGGACTACGACGACTGGCGCGCATCGCCGATCCGTGCCGCGGATCTCGCGCGCCTGCCGCCGGCGCACATCATCACCGCCGGCTACGACCCGCTGCTGGACGAGGGCCGCGCCTATTCCGACCGGCTGGTCGCCGCCGGGGTGCCGGTGCTCTACGAATGCTTCGAGGGCATGGCGCACGGCTTTCTCACCATGGGGGGCGTGGTCGCTGCCGCCAACCACGCTTTGTACCGTCTCGGGCAGAGCCTGGCCCAGGCGTTCAAGCCGGCGCGGGCCTAAAGTTTCGTCGCCGCCCGCCGCCGTGTTGACCTGATGCGCGCGCTGCACCGCGCTTTCGATTTTCTCGGGCAGCACGCCACCCTGTTCCTCGCCGGCGGCGTGCTGCTCGGCCTGCTCTTGCCGCCGCTCGCCGCGTTCGCCCGCCCGATGCTGATCCCCGGCTTGCTGATTCCGCTGGTCATCGCGCTGCTGCGGCTCGACTGGGGCGCACTCTCGGCCTATGCGCGCCGCCCCGGTCTGGTGGCCCTGATCACCGCCGGGCTGCTGCTGGTCTCGCCGGTGCTGATGCGGCTCGCGCTCGCCGCGTTCAGCCTGCCGCCGGCTCTGGCGCAGGGGCTGACGCTGATGGCGGCGGCCTCCCCCATCGTCTCCTGCGCGGCAATCAGCCTGATTCTAGGACTGGACGCGGCGCTCGCCGTGGTCGTCATCGTCGCCACCACCGCGCTGATGCCGTTCTCGCTGCCGATGGTGGCGCTGTGGCTGCTGGGCCTCGAGATCGACATCGATCTGCCCACGTTCATGCTGCGTCTGGTGCTGATGGTGGGCGGCGCCTTCGCCGCAGCGCTGGCGCTGCGGCGCATGGTGCCGCGGCAGAAGCTGGACGCGAATGCGCGCATGCTCGACGGCGTCTCGGTGGCGACGCTGGTGATGTTCGCCCTTGCCATCATGGACGGCGTCACGGCGGTGGCGCTCTCGCGCCCCGGCTACGTGGTGCTGGTCACCCTGTCTGCCTTTTGCGCCAACATCCTGCTGCAGTGCCTGGGTACCCTGGCCGCGCTCAGGCTCGGCATACGATCGGCAATCACCGTCGGCCTCATGAGCGGCAACTGCAACATGGGCCTGGTGATGGTGGCGCTCGCCGACAAGGCCGACTTCGACGTCATCGTGTTCTTCGCCATGGCGCAGATACCGATGTACATGCTGCCGGCGCTGCTTGGGCCGGTGTATAGGCGGTTGCTGGCGGGGAACAGCTAAGAACCGGAACGGCTGGGGTTGGGGTTATCCAAGATCCCCGATTGCACGCGGACCGCTTTTGGTCCGCGTGCAATCGGGGATCCGCGCGGACGGGACGCCGGCCGCGCAAGCTCGAAAGTTGCAGCTCGAGCTAGGCTCCCTGGTTCGTCAGGGTCGATTCGCGACCATTGCGCGCTCTGCACGCCAACCGTGTTTTCCGTACGGATAAGAAGCGCATCCGTACGGAAAACACGGTTATGAATGAAGACAACTACGCCTGGCGACTGGTCAAAGACCCGCACGGCGCAGTGGTCTTATGCAAGAGAGTTCGCGCTACAATCCCTGTTCCCGTCACAGAGGTCTTTATGGGCGCCAAACATCCCGAGCCCGGCATCGAGCGCAAGATCGTCAACGCCGCCTGCCCGCACGACTGTCCCGACACCTGCGGCATGCACATCAGCGTCGAGAACGGCGTTGCGGTGAAGGTCGAAGGCGCGAAGGACATGCCGTTCACCCAGGGCACGCTGTGCACCAAGGTCGCGCGCTATCTTGACCGCACCTATTCCAAGGAGCGCGTGCTGCATCCGCTGAAGCGCGTCGGCGCGAAAGGGGAAGGCAGGTTCGAGCGCATTTCCTGGGACGAGGCGCTGGACACCATCGCGGCGAAGTTCAGGCAGATCGCCGCGGTCGAGCCGCAGTCCATCCTGCCCTGCAGCTACGCCGGCACCATGGGGCTGGTGCAGTACGCTTCGATGGACCGGCGCTTCTTCCACAAACTCGGCGCATCGCTGCTCGATCGCACGCTGTGCTCATCGGCCGGCAAAGTGGGCATGAAGATCACGCTCGGTGCCGGCGTCGGTATGGACCCGGAGCGCTTCGACGAAGCGAAGCTGATCCTCATCTGGGGCTCCAACCCGATCGTCTCGAATTTGCACCTCTGGTCGCGCGTGCAGGAGGCAAAGCGCCGCGGCGCCAAGGTGATCGCGATCGATCCCTACCGCAGTCTGACGGCGGTGAAATGCGACCAGCACGTGGCGCCCTTGCCCGGCACCGATGCCGCACTGGCCTTGGGCATGATGCACGTGATCATCGCCGAGGGGCGCCACGATGACGATTACGTCCGGCGCCATACGCTCGGCTTCGATCGACTGCGAGAGCGGGTGCAGGACTATCCGCCGGAGAAGGCCGCGGCCATTTGCGGCCTGGCGCGGGACGAGATCGTGGCGCTGGCGCGCGAGTATGCCGGCACGCGCCCGGCGGCGATCCGGCTCAATTACGGCATGCAGCGGCACTCTGGCGGCGGCATGGCGGTGCGCACCGTCACCTGTCTGCCCGCGCTCACCGGGCACTGGCGCGATGCCGCCGGGGGCGTATCGCTGTCCACCGGCGATTGGTACGGCATGAACCACGCCGCGCTGGAGCGAGCCGATCTGATCCCGAACCGGCCGCGCACCATCAACCAATCCGCGCTCGGCGACGCGCTCACCGCTGCCGAGCCGCCGGTGCGCGCGATCTACGTCTACAATAACAACCCGGTGGCGGTGTGCCCGGACTCGCAGAAGGTGATCGCCGGTTTCCGGCGCGAGGACGTGTTCACCGTGGTGCACGAAATTTTCCTCACCGACACCACCGACTACGCCGACATCGTGCTGCCGGCCACCACCCAGCTCGAGCACTACGACGTGCACAAGTCCTACGGCCACCTGTACGTGCTCGCCAACAGCCCGGCGATCGCGCCGGTGGGCGAAGCGAAGCCCAACAGCGAGGTGTTCCGGCTGCTCGCCGCGCGCATGGGTTTTACCGATGCCTGCTTCAGCGATTCGGACGAGGACATCTGCCGCCAGGCGCTGGCGTCGTCGCATCCGCGCATGGCCGGCATCGAGTGGAACGCGCTGAAGGAGCAAGGCTGGCAGCGGCTCAATGTGCCCGCGCGCTTCGCGCCCTTCGCCGAGGGCAATTTCCCCACGCCCTCGGGCAAGTGCGAGTTCTGGAGCCAGACCGCGGCGGACCTGGGCATGGACCCGCTGCCTGCCTACATTCCGCCGCGCGAATCGGCGCAAAGCGCGCCGCTGCTGGCC
>JADGRR010000023.1 GCA_017880745.1 Burkholderiales bacterium | reverse complement strand
AGGATCAGACCGACGAGATTTTCGGCAGTCACAGCTTTTCCACCCCTCGGACGATGACCGCCAACAGCGCGAACACCCCGAGCGTCAACAGCACCATCCAGAAGTCCACGGGTTCTCCCTCCAGACCGGCATGAACACCGGCACGGCTTGGTCGCCGTCAGTGCGTCGCGAAATCGCGGCGCATCCAATTGCGATCCGGCGCGAATGGAAGCAATACCTCGTCCTGGGCACGCTCGGCATGTGGATCTGCGGCGCCTTCGTCTACGTGGGCGCGCGCACCACCGTGGCCTCCAATATTGCCCTGATCTATTCGACCTCGCCGGTGATGATTGCGCTGATGTCCCGGTTCGTGCTGAAAGAACGCATGGGCGCGCTGCAGCTGATGGGTGTCGCGCTGGCTTTCGTCGGGGTGCTGCACATCATCCTCAAGGGCCACTGGAGCGGACTGACCGGCGTGGAATTCACCGTCGGGGATGCGTGGATTCTGGTGGCGATGCTGTCGTGGACGGCATACTCGCTGCTGCTCAAGGCATGGCCGAGCCCGTTCGGGCCGGCCGCGCGCCTCACGCTCATCATGGCCGGCGGACTGGTGGTGCTTGCGCCGCTGACCGCAGTCGAGGCGCTGCTGTTCATGCCGACGCAGGTCTCCTGGGCGAGTTTCGGCTACGTCCTGGCCGTCGCGCTATTCCCCGGGCTCGGTGCTTACCTCGCGTATTCCTTCATGCAGCGCGAACTTGGAGCGGCGCGCGTCGGCGTGGTGCTGTACCTGGGACCGGTCTACGCGGCGGCCGCGGCCTGGCTGGTGCTGGGCGAGCCCATCCGGAATTTTCATTGGGTGGGCGCGGTGTTGATCCTGCCTGGGATATACCTGTCGACGCTGCCGGTGGCGAAGAAGAGCCAGCACGATGCGCCGTCAAACGACTCCTGATCGACCCTGCCCGCCGCGCCCGCGCTCAGGCGTCCAGCGTCAGGCGACCAGCGTCAGGCGACCAGCGTCAGGCGTCCAGCGTCAGGCGTCCAGCGTCAGGCGTCCAGCGTCAGGCGACCAGCGTCCGATTGACGGATTTGACGAAACGCTGCCTGCCGGTGAACAGCAGGTAATGCTTGCCGGTGGCCCGGCCAAGCATGGTAATGCCTATTTTTTGGGCGATCGCGTAGCCCATCTGCGTCAGGCCTGAGCGCGACACGAGGAACGGAATGGACATCTGCGCCGCCTTGATCACCATTTCTGAGGTGAGCCGCCCGGTGGTATAGAAAATCTTGTCCGAACCGTCGATGTCATCCAGCCACATCTGCCCGGCGATGGCGTCGACCGCGTTGTGGCGGCCCACATCCTCGACGAAGCTCAGGATGCGGCTCGCGCCGTTCTCGTTCGTCGACAGGGCGCAGCCGTGCACCGCGCCGGCGGTCTTGTAGATGGTTTCATGTTGGCGCACCTGGTCCATCAGCGCATAGAGCGTTTCCTCGGACAGGCGAACGTCATCGCGCAGCTTCATCTGGTCGATTTCCTGCATCAGGTCGCCGAACACCGTGCCTTGGCCGCAGCCGGTAGTGACGGTGCGCTTTTTCATTTTGTCGGTCATGCCCTTCGCGCGCGCGCGCGCTTCCCCGTCCGTGGCCTTGCGCGTGGTCACCACCACCGAGTCGGTCTCCCAGTCGACCTGCACCGCCGCGATTTCTGCGATTGATTTCACCAGCCGCTGGTTGCGCAGGTAGCCGATGGCAAGCGCCTCCGGCGCCTGGCCGAGCGTCATCAGCGTGACGATCTCGCGCTTGTCGACGTACAGGGTGAGCGGATTTTCGCCGGCGATCGCGGTCGGCACCATCTCGCCGCGTTCGTTGATTGCCTCGACATCGAAGGTGAGCGGGCGGCTGGCGCGGGTAATTTCAGGGCGATGGGTCATTGAACAGACACGGGACAGGGGACAGGGGCGCGGGCGGCGAAAGGCGAGGGCGGGCGGGATTTTCGGATCTCGAATCTGAGGCAGGCGTCTAACCTCCGATGTAGGACATTTCGATCTTGCGCTGTTTCGCCGTTTCCGCGGTGCGGATCTCGGAGTAGCGGTCATCGCGCGCGCCCCACACGGCGGCGATGGCTGCGCGGATTTCCGCATCCGACTTGCCGCCGCGCAGCAACGCGCGAAAGTCGTAACCCGAAGTGGCGAACAGGCAGGTATAGAGCATGCCCTCGGTGGAGATACGGGCGCGGGTGCAGGTGCGGCAGAACGCCTGGGTCACCGAGGAGATGACGCCGATCTCGCCGGAGCCGTCGCGGTAGCGCCAGCGCTGCGCGACTTCGCCCGGATAATTGGGCTCGATCGGATCGAGCGGCAAGTGCGCATCGATCATGCGGATGATCTCGCGCGACGGAATCACGTCGTCCATGCGCCAGCCGTTGGTCGCGCCCACGTCCATGAACTCGATGAAGCGCAGCACGTGGCCCGAGCCCTTGAACCGGCGCGCCATCGGCAGAATCGAATGCTCATTCACGCCGCGCTTCACCACCATGTTGATTTTCACCGGCGCGAGTCCGGCCGCGTCCGCCGCATCGATGCCGGCGAGAACCTTGGCCACCGGAAATTCGGCATCGTTCATGGCCATGAACGTCGGATCGTCCAACGCATCCAGGCTCACGGTGACGCGCCGCAGGCCCGCGTCCTTCAGTGCGCGGGCTTTTCTCGCCAGCAGCGAGCCATTGGTCGTAAGCGTGAGTTCAACGCGCTCGCCGTTGGGAAGGGTGATGCCAGCCAGCATTTCTATCAGGCGCTCGACGTTTCGGCGCAGCAGCGGTTCGCCGCCGGTGAGCCGGATTTTCTCGATGCCGCGATCCGCGAAAATCTTCGCCAGCCGCGCGATTTCCTCGAACGTCAGCAGCTGTTCATGCGGGAGGAAACGGTAGTCCTTCCCGAACACTTCCTTGGGCATGCAGTAAGTGCAGCGGAAATTGCAGCGATCGGTGACCGAGATGCGCAAATCCCGCAGCGGCCGCTCGAGCCGGTCCTGCATCATGCCTGCGGCCGGACCGGCCGCCGATGGCAGGGGCTTGCGCCGCCCCGCGTCGACCAGTGCGATAACCCTTTCTGTCATGTGGCTTTTTCGGTCTAAATGAAGTTCGACATCATAGCAGAGCGATCGGTTCGCTAGTATAGTTGTCGCGTATGGGTCATCCGGTTCTTCCGATCGCGGTAATCATGGAGCGGCGCGCGCTCGCCAATCGCTGGCAAGCGCAAAGCTGGGAGGCCATCGGCATCATTCCGGATCCCGGCGACGCCGCGACGCCGCGCGTGTTGTTGCAGGACAAGGCGCGTGCGCAATGGTTACACGGCGGCTTCGAGCTGGAGCTCCATCGCGACGAAGCCGAGAACTACTACCTCAACCTGTCGGCGCCGCAACCTTGCGTGTTCATTACCTGGCGCCTGGAGGAGGAGTTGGCCGTGCCGAAATTCGTCACTGTCAGCTATGGCGAAGCCGCGCGCTTCATGGACGCGAACGAACAGGTCGACACCGCACCGATGCCGCGCGACATGTGCGACTGGCTGGGCGAATTCGTCAACAACAACTACCGGCCGGAGCCGAAGAGGCGCAGCCGCCCGGCCTCGTTCAACGGAGCGAAGCGAGATTGACGACCGTGGACGACAAGGAACGCTTCCTCTCGCGCTGGTCGAGACGCAAGCTGGAGACGAAGGAGACTCAGCCCGCCGCCTTGCCCGCGGCTGAGCTGCCTGCTGCCGCTCCTGCGGCATCGCCCGCGCCCAAGACGGAACCGGCGGCGCCGGCATCGCCGCAGCACATGAGCTCCGAGTACCGGGAATTCTTCGACCCGAAGGTGGACGAGAAGCTGCGCCGCATGGCGTTAAGAAAATTGTTCAGCGACCCGCACTTCAACGTCATGGATGGCCTGGACACCTATATCGACGACTACGCCAAACCCGATCCCATTCCCGAGGCGATGCTGCGGCAACTGAATCAGGCGAAGGCGCTGTTTCTGTTCGACGATGAGAAGAAGACGGCCGAAGGCGTGGGCGATGAAACAGGCGCCGCGGAAGAGCCCTATCCGGCGCCGCCCGCAGACATGAGCGTGCTGGCGGATGTGGCAGCGGCGGACATTCCCGGCGCAGACGTTCCCCCGGACCCTCCTGCCGCAGCGCCGCTGGACAACGCGGGGAATAAATAGTGGGCGCTCCTTGTTTACGTGTAATCCGCGCTTGCGCTGAAGCAGCGCCGCATTTGAGAGCTTGCGCTCATACGCGATAACCATAACTATAAGAATGATGTCGGTAAACAGAATGATCAAGTTGTGCGATTGCAACGGCAGCATGGCCCTCGATGGCAAGGGTTTGGCCATCGCATTGAAGCTGGGCGCGCCCATCACCATCCATACCCAGCTATGCCGGCGCGAAGTCGGTGCTTTCAACGACGCGCTGCAAGGCGGCGATTGCCTGGTGGCCTGTACCCAGGAGGCGCCGCTGTTCGCCGAACTCGCAGAGCATTCCGGCGCCAAGGCCGAGCTCAAGTTCGTCAATATCCGCGAGACCGCCGGCTGGTCGGGAGAAGCGCGGCAAGCCGCGCCCAAGATCGCCGCCCTGCTCGCCATGGCGATGTTGCCGGAGCCCGAGCCGGTGCCGGGCGTCAGCTACCGCTCGGGCGGCCAGCTGCTCATCATCGGCCCGGCAGATGTCGCGGTGCAGTGGGCCGAGCGGCTCAAGGACCGGCTCGAAGTCAGTGTGCTCGTGACCAATCGCGCGGGTGCCGAGAACTCGGGTGCGGAGCTTCCGCCGGTGCGCAGCTACCCGGTCTGGTCGGGCAAGTTGAAGTCGGTCAGCGGCTATCTCGGCGCGTTCGAGATCGGTTGGGAGCAGGCTAATCCGATCGACCTGGAGGTGTGCACGCGCTGCAATGCCTGCATCCACGCCTGCCCGGAGCAGGCCATCGACTTCAGCTACCAGATCGATCTGGCCAAATGCAAGTCGCATCGCGCCTGCGTCAAAGCCTGCGGTGACATCGGCGCCATCGACTTCGCCCGCGCCGCGCGCGCGCGCAGCGAAAGCTTCGATCTGGTGCTCGATCTCGGTGCCGAACCCGGCATCAAGCTGGCGCAGCCGCCGCAGGGCTATCGCGCGCCGGGGCGCGACCCGCTCGCGCAGGCTCTAGCCGCAGCAGAGCTGGCACAACTGGTGGGCGAGTTCGAGAAGCCGAAATTCTTCGCCTATAACGCCAAAATCTGCGCCCACAGCCGATCCGCCAAAGCAGGCTGCAACAATTGCATCGACACGTGCTCGACCGGGGCGATTTCCGCTGACGGCGACGGGGTGAAGGTGGAGCCGCACCTGTGCATGGGCTGCGGCGGTTGCGCCACCGTGTGCCCCTCGGGGGCGATGACCCATGTCTATCCGCGCGTGTCCGAACTGGGCCGGCGGCTCAAGATTTTGCTCGCCACGTATTGCGGGGCGGGCGGAAAAGACGCGTGCATCCTGTTCCACAATGCGGGGACGAGCCGCGAGCTGATTGCAAAGCTTGGCCGCCGCGCGCAGCCGGGCAAGAGTGGCGGCCTGCCGGCGCGCGTGATTCCGCTGGAGGTCCACAGTGTCGCCGCGCTCGGCATGGATACGCTGCTCGGGGCACTGGCCTACGGCGCCAGTCAGGTCGTGCTGCTTGCGAACGAGCAAGAGGCCGATGAATACGGCGCGGCCGTGGAAAAACAAATGCGCCATGCCCAGACCATAGTCAGCGCGCTGGGCTATACCGGCATGCACTTCAAGCTGCTTGCGCCTCAGGACGCAGCCGCCCTCGAGCAGGAGGTCTGGGCGCTGACGCCGGCCAAGAGCGTTTCCAAGCCGGCGACCTTCAATCTGAGCCAGGAAAAACGCACCACGCTGGAATTCGCGCTCGAGCATTTGGCGGCCCTCGCGCCCACGCCGCAGGACGAGATCGCGCTCGAACCAGGCGCGCCCTGGGGCCGGGTCGGGGTCAACCGCGACACCTGCACGCTGTGCATGGCCTGCGTCGGGGCCTGTCCCGCCTCGGCTCTGCTCGATGGGCGCGACGCACCGATGCTCAAGTTCATCGAGCGCAATTGCGTGCAGTGCGGCCTGTGTGTCAACACCTGCCCGGAGAACGCGATCACGCTCACGCCGCGGCTGCTGCTTACGCCGCAGGTGAAAGCAGAGCAGGTGCTGAACGAAGGCGTGCCATTCAACTGCGTGCGCTGCGGCAAGCCCTTTGGCACCAAGCAGATGATAGACAACATGCTGGGCAAGCTGGGCACGCACTCCATGTTTTCCGGGGGCGGCCTCGCGCGGCTGCAGATGTGCGCCGATTGCCGCGTCATCGACATGATGGAAAACAAGAGCGAACAGACCATCTTCGGCATCGAATCATGAACGCCCAGCCGATATCCCGGGAACTCACCGCCGCCGTGTTGCAGGAAGACCGGGCGCGTGCCGATTTCTACGCCCTGATTTCACGCCTGTTCTATGCCGGGCCGGATGCCGGTCTGCTCGCTGCCATTGCGGGTGCGGACGAAATCGCCGGCGAGGCCGAGGATGTTTCTCTGGCTCAAACCTGGAAAACCCTGATCTCGGCTGCGGCGGCGATGGATGCCGAGGCGGCGCAGGAGGAGTACGACAGAGTATTTGTCGGCACCGGCAAAGCGGAGATAACGCCTTACGCGTCCCATTACCTCGCGGAATCGATGAAGGAAAACGTGCTGGTGCGGCTGCGTGCCGAACTCGCGGCGCTGGGGTTGGAGCGCGACCAGGGCGCGGCGGAATACGAAGACCACTTCTCCGCCCTGTGCGAGGTGATGCGTCATCTCATTTTTTTTGCTTCCGATGTTGCAGTGCAGAAACAAAAAACATTCTTTATGGGGTATCTTGTCCCCTCTTATGCGCGCCTTTGTGATGCGGTGACGGCTTCGCCCAATACCAATTTTTATAAATACGTGGCGAGGTTTACCAGGGCATTTCTGGATGTGGAAAGCGAATCCTTCGAGATCGCCCAATAGCGTTGTTTTTTTTGCGAGGAGCCTGGAATGAGTGAGAACAAAGTCAAATTGAGCCGCAGGAATTTCCTGCTCGCGGTCGGCGCAGGGGGCGCAGCCAGCGCAGCTGCAATGGTCGCGAAAACCGTGCCGCAAGAGCAACCGGTCGCGATCGAAGGTGACAAGAAAAGCACCAAGGGTTACCACGCTTCCGCGCACATCCGCAATTACTATAGAACCGCCAAGGTCTGAGGAGGCGCCATGTTACTTACCCGGAAATCCGCAAGCGCGCCCTCGGCGCAGAGCCGTCTGGCTAAAGGTCTCGCCGGCATGCTCGGCAAAACGATAGACCGCCGCACTTTTCTCAAGCGCTCCGGCGTGGCCGCAGGCGCGGGCGCTTTCGCGAGCCAGTTGCCCTTCAATTTGATCGGCAAGGCCGAGGCCGCCAACGAGGCAAAGGAAGGCGGCAAGATCGAAGTCAAGCGCACGGTGTGCACGCACTGCTCGGTCGGTTGCTCTATCGATGCCGTGGTGCAGAACGGCGTTTGGGTAAGGCAGGAACCGGTGTTCGATTCGCCGCTCAATCTGGGCGCGCATTGCGCCAAGGGCGCATCGGTGCGCGAGCACGGCATGACCGAGAACTCCCATCGCCTCAAATATCCGATGAAGCTCGAGAACGGCAAGTACAAGCGCATCTCCTGGGAGCAGGCCATCAACGAGGTCGGCGACAAGCTGCTCGGGATCAGGAAGGAGAGCGGACCTGACGCGACCTTCTGGGTCGGTTCGAGCAAGCACAACAACGAACAGTCCTACCTGTTGTGCAAATGGGTGCGTCTGTTCGGCACCAACAATACCGACCACCAGGCGCGCATCTGCCACTCGACCACGGTCGCCGGCGTCGCCAACACCTGGGGCTATGGCGCGATGACCAACTCCTACAACGACATGCAGAACGCCAAGGCGATCTGGTTCATGGGATCGAACGCGGCCGAGGCGCATCCGGTGTCGATGCTGCACGTGCTGCACGCGAAGGAAACCGGCGCCAAGATCATCGTTGCCGACCCGCGCTTCACCCGCACCGCAGCCAAGGCCGACCACTACGTGCGCATACGCTCCGGTACCGATGTGGCGGTGATTTGGAGCGTCCTGTACCACGTGTTCAAGAACGGTTGGGAGGACAAGCAGTACATCCACGACCGCGTCTACGGCATGGACAAGGTCAGGGACGAGGTCATGAAGTGGACGCCCGAGCGGGCGAAAGAAGTCACCGGCGTGTCCGAGGAGGATCTGTACAAGATCGCCGAGACCATGTCGAAGAACAAGCCCTCCAGTATCGTCTGGTGCATGGGCCAGACCCAGCACAGCATCGGCAACGCCATGGTGCGCGCGTTCTGCGTGTTTCAGCTCGCTCTGGGCAACATCGGCGTCATGGGCGGCGGCGCCAATATTTTCCGCGGCCACGACAACGTGCAGGGCGCGACCGACATCGGCCCGAATCCGGATTCGCTGCCGGGCTATTACGGCGTCGCCCCGGGTGCATTCGCGCACTGGGCGCGGGTGTGGAACATCGATCTCGAGTGGCTGAAGAAGCAGTACGCCTCCCCGGCGATGATGAGCAAACCCGGCATGACGGTGTCGCGCTGGATCGACGGCGTGCTGGAGAAAAACGAGCTGATCGACCAGGATTCCAATCTGCGCGCGCTGATCTACTGGGGCCACGCACCCAACAGCCAGTCGCGCGGCAAGGAAATGGTCGAGGCGATGAAGAAGCTCGACTTGCTGGTGGTGATCGATCCTTATCCGTCGGCGACGGCGGCGATGGCGGCGATGGTGAGGAAGGACGGCGTATACCTGTTGCCGGCGGCGACGCAGTACGAGACCTCAGGCAGCGTCACTGCCTCCAACCGCTCGCTTCAATGGCGGGAGAAGGTGATCGAACCGCTGTTCGAAGCCAAGCCCGACCAGACCATCATGTACCTGTTAGCCAAGAAATTCGGCTTTGCCGACCAGCTGGTCGGCAAGAAAGACGGCAAGCAGAACATCCAGGTGGTGAACGACGAACCGGTGATCGAGGACATCACGCGCGAATTCAACCGCGGCACCTGGACCATAGGCTATACCGGCCAGAGTCCGGAGCGGCTGAAGCTGCATATGAAGAACATGCACACCTTCGACGTGAAAACCCTGCGCGCCAAGGGCGGACCGTGCGACGGCGAGTATTACGGCCTGCCCTGGCCGTGCTACGGCACGCCGGAGATGAAACATCCGGGCTCGCCCAACCTGTACGACACCTCCAAGCACGTCATGGACGGGGGCGGAAATTTCCGCGCCAACTTCGGCGTGGAGAAGGACGGCGTCAACCTGCTCGCGGAGGACGGCTCGTACTCCAAGGGCGCCGAGCTCACCACCGGCTATCCGGAGTTCGACCACGTGCTGCTGAAGAAACTGGGCTGGTGGGACGACCTGACCGAAGCGGAGAAGACGGAAGCCGAGGGCAAAAACTGGAAAACCGACCTCTCCGGCGGCATCCAGCGCGTGGTGATGAAGGTGCACGGCTGCCATTTCTGGGGCAACGCCAAGGCGCGCGCCGTAGTGTGGAACTTCCCCGACGGCGTGCCGCTGCACCGCGAGCCGCTGTACTCGCCGCGTCCGGACCTGGTCGAGAAGTTCCCGACCCACGACGACAAGAAGGCGTTCTGGCGCCTGCCGACGCTGTTCAAGTCGGTGCAGGAGAAGAACAAGAACATCTCCAAGGATTTTCCGCTGATTATGACCAGCGGCCGCCTGGTCGAATACGAAGGCGGCGGCGAGGAGACGCGCTCCAACGCCTGGCTGGCCGAACTGCAGCAGAACATGTTCGTGGAGATCAATCCCAAGTCGGCCAACGATCGCGGCATCCGCAACAACGATTACGTCTGGGTGAAAACGCCGACGGGCGCCCAGCTCAAGGTCATGGCGCAGGTCACGGAACGGGTTGGTCCGGATACGGTATTCCTGCCGTTTCATTTCTCCGGCTGGTGGATGGGCAAGGACATGCTCGACTACTATCCGGAGGGGGCGGCGCCGATCGTGCGCGGAGAGGCGGTCAACACTGCCACCACCTACGGCTACGATTCGGTGACGATGATGCAGGAAACCAAGACCACCCTGTGCCAGATCGAAAAATTTCAAGCATAAGAGGACACCATCATGGCCCGCATGAAATTCATTTGTGACGCCGAGCGTTGCATCGAGTGCAACGGTTGCGTGACTGCCTGCAAGCAGGAGAACGAGGTACCTTGGGGCGTAAACCGGCGCCGCGTGGTCACGATCAACGACGGCGTGGCCGGGGAGAAATCGATCTCGGTCGCCTGCATGCATTGCTCGGACGCGCCGTGCATGGCGGTGTGCCCGGTGGACTGCTTCTACCGCACCGAGGAAGGCGTGGTGCTGCATGACAAGGACATGTGCATCGGCTGCGGCTACTGCTTCTACGCCTGTCCGTTCGGCGCGCCGCAGTTCCCGCAGGCGGGCGCCTTCGGCATGCGCGGCAAAATGGACAAGTGCACGTTCTGCGCCGGCGGTCCGGAGAAGGACAACTCCAAGGAAGAGTTCGCCAAGTACGGCTCGAACCGCCTGGCCCAGGGCAAGCTTCCCGCCTGCGCCGAGATGTGTTCGACCAAGGCGCTCCTCGGCGGGGACGGCGACGTCATCTCCGACATTTTCCGCGATCGCGCGCTGAAGCGCGGCAAGGGGGCGGAAGTGTGGGGCTGGGGCACTGCCTACGGCAAGCCCGACAATCCGCAACAGCAGGCGCCGAAGGGAGCCAAATCATGATCAGCGTACGCAAGTTCGTATTTGCCGGTGCTAGCCTGATCGCCGTGGTCGCTATCACCGGCTGCGGCGAAAAGGAGCAGGTGGTCGTGTATCAGCAGGGCAAGTACCAGGGCAAGGCCGATACCAAGCCGTGGGAGAACGATCCGGGGGCCAGCCTTTACACCACTTCCAAATGGAAAGCGGGCGACAAGAGCGGCTGGGAGAACGCCCTCAAGTCGCGCAACCAGAACCAGAACGAATACACGCGCGCCGAATAAGGAGGAGTCATGCGAGCCACTATTGCAGGCGTGCGCTATTTTCTGCTGGGACTGATGCTGTTCCTGCCGTTGCTCGGCGCGACGGCCTGGGCCCAGGCACAGGAAGGCCGAGTGCAGGAAACTCAGGCGCAGCGCCAACAGGTGCAGCCGGGCAACAATGCCCCGGTATGGCGCAATGTGCGCTCGGGCACGGAGGGGTACACCTCGGTCCAGGGGCGCGAGACCGGCGTTCTGATCCAGACCCAGGGACAGACCTGGCGCGAATTGCGCAACGGCCCGATTGCCCTGTATGGCGGCTGGCTGGTGATGCTGGTACTGATTGCTATCGGCGTGTTCTATATGTGGCACGGGCCGATCGGATTGCACAGCCCGCCCACCGGCAAGATGGTCGAGCGCTTCTCCAGCTTCGAGCGCATCGCCCACTGGACCATGGCGATCAGCTTTTGCATCCTTGCCGTCAGCGGCCTGACCATGCTGTTCGGCAAATACGTGCTGTTGCCGTTGATCGGCCACACGCTGTTTGGCTGGCTCGCCACGCTGGGGAAGAATCTGCACAACTTCGTCGGGCCGGTTTTCATGTTCAGCATCGTGGTATTCGCGGCGAAGTTCATCCGCGACAATATTCCGCGCGCCTACGATATCACCTGGCTGGTCAAGGGCGGTGGCGTGCTCTCGGGGGAAGTCGTGCCTTCGGGCCGGTTCAACGCCGCGGAGAAAATCTGGTTTTGGGGCGGAGTGATAGCCCTGGGCACGGTGTCGAGTGCGAGCGGCTTGGTGCTGGATTTCCCCAACTTCGATCAGACGCGGGCGTTGATGATGCTCGCCAACATCGTGCATGTCATCGCCGCGATCGTGTTCATCGTCTGGTCGTTTACCCATATCTATCTGGGCACCGTGGGAACGACCGGCGCCTACGAGGCGATGCGCGACGGCTATGTGGACGAGACCTGGGCGCGCGAGCACGCGCAATATTGGTATGAGGACGTCAAGGCCGGCAGGAGAGCGCCGCCGTCTGGCACGTCTGACACAGCTGGCGCAACGACTGCACCGCAGATACAACACGGAGGAGACTGAAATGAAAACCGGAAAACTGCTTGCGGCCGGGGCGCTGGCGTTTGTATTAAGCGCAGGGCTGGCACAGGCGAAGATACCCGTTCCGCCTATGGACGATGCGGCCAAAGCCAAGGCCGAAGAAACCAAGACCAAGGCCGCCGAAGCCGCAAAAAACGAAGCGGAGCAGTTGGCGAAGGCCCAGGACCAGGTGGTCGAGCGCTACAAGAAGGGCCAGGTCAAGGACGGCAAGCCTGCGGCTGCGGCCAAGGGCGCCAAGCCGGCGGTGGCACCGGCCAAGAAATAGTCGGACACGCAATCGACAAAGGGGCGCTGCGGCGCCCCTTTGTCATTGCTGCGAACGACTAGATTCCCTGCACCAGCAGCATGTTCATATTCGCCGCCCCTTTGCGCGCCTTGATCGCCAACTGGTATTCCGGCGAGTGGTAGAAGGCTTTCGCTTTCTCCATGGAATCGAATTCGACCACGGTCAGTCGCTGCGGTTTCCAATTCCCTTCGATGGCCTCGTAAGCACCGCCGCGGATGAGGTAACGCCCGCCGTATTTGGCGATCGCGGCCGGTGCGAGTTTCTTGTATTCCTCGAACTGCGCCGGATTGGTCACGTCGATGTCGACCACGAGATAGGCTGCCATTCTTCCTCCCGTCAGTTTTGTCAAAGCAAAAAAGTGTAAACCAATCCGGCCACGCCGCAAGCCAGGATCACCGGGATGATGCCGGCTTTGTACCTGAACAAAGCGATGAACGCGGCAACGCCGACGAGGGCGGAGAACCACTCGAAGCTGCCGCCGAATCCGGCCGGCCACAGCACATGCCAGGCGAAGAACACGGCGAGGTTGAGGATCACGCCGACCACCGCCGCGGTGATGCCGGTGAGCGGGGCGGTGAACTTGAGGTCTCCGTGCGTGGCCTCGACCAGCGGCCCGCCGATCAGGATGAAAAGATAGGAAGGCAGGAAAGTGAAATACGTGGCGACTGCGCCGCCGGCGATGCCGGCCCCGAGCGGCGACAGCGCGTCCGGCCCGAAGATCTGCTTGGTCCAGCCGCCGACGAAGCCGACATAGGTCACGATCATGATCAGCGGGCCGGGCGTGGTCTCACCCAGCGCGAGGCCGTCTATCATCTGCGTGGGCGTGAGCCAGCCATAGGTCTCGACGCCTCCCTGGTACACGTAGGGCAGCACGGCGTAGGCGCCGCCGAAGGTCAGCAGCGCCGCCTTGGTGAAGAACCATCCGATCTGGGTCAGCGTTCCGTTCCAGCCGTGTACCGCATAGAGCCAGGCCATCGCGCCGGCCCAGAGCGCTAGGCCGGCGGCGGTGAAGCCGATGAGACGCGGCCAGGCAAAGCGCGCGTGCTCGGGCGTGGGCGTGTCGTCGTCGATGATCGCCGCGCCATAGACCTTGCCGGCTGCTCCATGACCGCCGCCGGTGACGAACTTCGACGGCGCCACGCGCCCGCCGATGGCGCCGATGATACCTGCTGCCAGCACGATGTAGGGGAAGGGGACTTTGAAAGCGAAAATGGCAACGAAGGCTGCGGCGCTGATCGCCCACAGCACGCCGTTCTTGAGCGCGCGCGAGCCGATGCGGTAGGCGGCGAATACGACGATGGCGGTGACCGCCGGCTTGATGCCATAGAGAATGCCCGCCACCAGCGGCACCTTGCCGAACACCAGATAGATCCAGGTCAGCGCCATCAGGAGGAACATCGACGGCAGCACGAACAGCACCCCGGCGATAATGCCGCCCCAGGTGCGATGCATCATCCAGCCGATGTAGGTGGCGAGCTGGGTGGCCTCGGGGCCGGGCAGCAGCATGCAGTAGTTGAGCGCATGCAGGAAGCGCTTCTCCGAGATCCAGCGCCGGCGCTCCACCAGGTCCTGGTGCATGATGGCGATCTGTCCGGTGGGGCCGCCGAAGCTGATGAAGCCGAGCTTGAGCCAATACCAGAACGCTTCGCCGAGGCTCACCGGCGCGGGGGGTTGCTGCGCGTCCGGGGTCATGGTCGCTTCTTCGACAGGCCGGCGTCGTGGATCTCGGCGCGCGTTGTGCGGATCCATGAGTACAGGGCATCGTACATAACCATCCCGTGCTCGAGCATGGCATGGTCGTCGGGATAGTTGACCGAGAGCCCGAGCGACAGCGCGAGCAGGCCCGGCGATT
>JADGRR010000334.1 GCA_017880745.1 Burkholderiales bacterium | reverse complement strand
CCCTGGAACTTCAGCAAGTAATTTCGCGCTCGCTCGCGGCCACGCCGCGGATCGTGCGTCAGGTGTGGGTTCGCCGGACGCTTACGGCGCATCGCGCCGGCCAGCTGCAGTTCTTCGGCGAGGACGCATCGCTGGCTGACTCGGGAACCTTCACCGCATGGCTCACGCCGCTGCGAGCCTGCGAATGGGTCGTCTATGCCAAACGTCCCTTTGCCGGTCCCGCGGCTGTGCTGGCGTATCTGTCCCGCTATACCCACCGCGTCGCCATCTCCAACCAGCGACTCATCGCGTTCAACGATCACGGTGTCACCTTTCGCTGGAAGGATTACCGAGCCAAGGGGAGAACGCGTAATAAGACGATGACGCTCGGTGCCGACGAGTTCATGCGCCGCTTCTTGTTGCACGTTCTGCCCACGGGCTTCCACCGCATCCGCCACTATGGGCTGATCGCGAACGCCGAGCGCCGCGACAACCTCGAGAGAGCACGTGAGCTGCTTCAGGTCGAAGCGCCGGGCGCCCAAACCGAACCGCAGAGCGATGATAGGCCGGCCGGTTCCGGCCCGCCAACCTTCGTCTGTCCGGACTGCGGAGCCGCCATGATCGTCATCGACACCTTGGTGCGCACGCCACGTATCCGCGCACCGCCACAGCTTCAATGCGTGCCATGAGCGCAAGCACCGCTCGACACCCACACCTACGTCCGCTCTTCTTCGCACAGAGGCGAAAGGAGACGCTTTGCCCTACCGTATGAAAACCTCGCCTCTTGCTCGCATCGCGACCCAACAATATCGCGATTCTGTGTTGCAACTTGAAACCGAACCGGTGTCACCGTTGCGTCGGTCGCCAGGATCGCCACGCATGTCCCGAGTGCGGACCCTCAAATCCCCATAGCCGGATAGGCTCCGTTCACCACCGCGGCACATTCCGCGGTTTCCTCCCTTCTGGATTGTCCAACGCCTGCCCACTGGCTTCGCCGACTTATCGCGCGCCCGCGCGTGAGGGCAGGCATCGAACAATCCTTAAGACGTGCGGACCCGCGCGCGAAAATATTGAATGCTCACTTCTCGGCCGAAGCCGCCGCTGGCATTTCGATCTGTCAACGTCCGCAATGCATATCGAGAGCTGACATTGATTCGGATAGCCAAGCAGGCTACGGCTTCGACAGGTCGTGACCTAGTAGACGTACCAGCGACCGGCGGGCTGCCCACCCGCGACACGCTTCTGGGCCGTGCAGAGGCGTAGCTGCAGCGCAATATTAGTTGCCATGCTTCCTTTCGTGGAGCGCGAAAAACCGAAGCATCTCCGCCGACGCATTCGGACCCTTCGGGTCGGTATACGAAGCGGAAGGATCGCCCCCGAACCAAGCATGGCCCGCGCCGTGCACCAACCATTGCTCGGCAAGGACAAGACCCTGGGGGTCTTGCAGCATCGTCCGGATATAGGAATACCCACCGGGAACGATGCCCCGCTCGACCTGCTTGTGGTCTGCACCGTACGACTCGGCGTTGCGTGCGCTGTCATCGAGACTTGCCATCGATTGCGCAATCACAATGTCGCCGTTGTGCGCACCCACCACAACGTCACGATCGCCATGAAAAACGATCGTAGGTACGACTGCGCCAAGAGCTTGGGGTGCGGGGTCGGTGTCTGCCATGGGAATGCCGCTACCTCGTTTCATTGCCGCGAACGCGGAGGGAACGTCGTGAGCGCTTCCATACGGCAGTCCGGAATGGACTCCGACGGCAGCGTAGATATCTGGATAGGTACGCGCCAGAATTATCGCCATTGCCGCGCCCGCCGAGAGTCCGGCCACATAGACGCGCGCCGTGTCCAAACGGTGCGCCCGCACGAGGTGCCGGGTGAGTTCTGCAATGATCGCAGGCTCGCCTCGGTCACGGCATTGGTCGCCAGGTCTGAACCAATTCCAGCATTTGGTCGGGTTGTCACGTGCTGACTGAGCAGGATATGCAACGCAATAGCCCTCCTCCTCTGCGAGCTGGTTCATGCGGGTTCCCCGCGCAAAATCGTCGGGGGACTGCGTGCAGCCGTGCAACATGATAAGCAGCGGTAACTGCCGATCCTGATGACCTTTCGGAATGAATAGCTTGTACCGGCGCGTTCCGGCCGTGCAAGTGAATGAATGCTGTTGAAACTGTCCGTCAGTGGGATCGGCGATCTCACGTGGCAGCTCCAAATCGGGATGCTCAGTAGCGGGCTCAGGATCCGAAACGTCCACCACGCGGTACTCCGCATCGATCCACGGCTTTACCGGCGCGCTGCCCGCGTACCCTGGGTGAAAAGCGGACCGGTCATCCGCGCCCGTCAAACCACGCTGGATTGCTGCGGTGGCGGCGTGCAAATCGCCGGTTTGCATCAGGCGCATCGCCTCATGCAATGTCTTGCTCAAGGAGTAATTCATCGAACGAGTTTCCTTTCAAAAAATTCGATCAGCCAATGCAGCCTTCACCGCAGGACTTGCATGCAACGCGCCCAGGACTTCCACCGACTCGATGGTGTCCCGTGCAAGCGCAGGCGAAACGTCGGAAGCGATACGCACCAATCCCAGCACGTGAATCCTTAGCTTCGACCCGGCCTTGCGGACGCTCTCGAGGTCTTTACGCGAGAATTCCTGGAGTCCCAACACGAGAGTCTTGCGAGCAATCGTCTGCCGGACCGCTTCGGCATGCGCCACGAGCTGATTTCGGATTGCAGTGCGTATGAAGTCCGTCCGATTGGAATAGAAGCCTTCCTGCACCAGCAGATCGATTTGCCCCAGGTCGATCAGTCCGAGATTGATGGTGATCTTCTCGGAGTCCGAGCTCTTCAGTTTAGGTTCGATGTTCAAAGTAGCCCCTTAGCATCCATATACCATCCTAGTACCATCCAATGGGATGGTCAAGCCCTTATTTCGGCGCCTTCAACTGCGGTTGGCCTCGCATTCCGCACTCGCGACTGCCCGACCCCGGAAGCGGCGGTTGCCCATACTGGCCGGGTCCGGAAATTGGCGCTGGACCTCGGTTGCGGCCGTTGGCGAAAATTACCAAATTGACGAATGGCAGCTATGTGGCACAAGCCTCACAGGCGGGACCCGGCCAACTCCAGACCCTCACTGACCAGAAAACCAGAGTCACTGACCGACCGGTGTCAGGCCTAAAGGGGGCGCTCGCTAATACTGGCTTCACCTTTCGCCGGTATGCGCTTTCGCCCAACCTGAGGCGTGTCCGCTGAGACGCCGATAGAATTCCTGCAGCAGCCGAATGTCGCCCTAGTCGGCGGTTCCTCGTTGACGCCTGCGGACGCGATCAGAACTCGCGACTGGAAACGCGTCGCGAGGCTGGCCCGGGAAGGCGGTGAGATCGCGTTGTTGAACGAGGCAGCTTGATCTGCGCTCGGAGACACGCGCCTGTCCCGTACGTAAATAAGATGGGTTGTCGACTTGCCGGGTGGACGCAATCATGACAAAGCAGCCGCTGCAATCCCTCATCAACCATCAGCTTGCCGGCGTCGACGTCGCTTCGGTGAGCAAGTCCGTAGTCAACCGCTTGGTGTTTTCGGTAGGCAAGGACGACATCATGGCGACCACGCGCGACTGGTTTCATGCCACCGCGTTCATGACGCGCGATCGCCTGATCGAGCGCTGGATGGAAACCATGCGCAGCTATTACGCCGTCGACGCGAAGCGGGTGTATTACCTGTCGATGGAATTCCTGATGGGGCGCACGCTGATGAACAGCCTGCTCAACCTCGCGTTCGAAAATGAGTGCAGCCAGGCTTTGCAGCAGAAAGGCGTCGATTTGCGCCAAGTGCGCGAAATGGAATTCGATGCTGCCCTGGGCAACGGCGGCCTGGGGCGGCTTGCGGCCTGCTTTCTGGATTCGATGGCGACGCTGAACCTGCCCGGCTTTGGCTATGGCATTCGCTATGAGTACGGCATGTTTTCGCAGCGCATCGAGGAGGGGCGGCAGGTGGAACACCCGGACAACTGGTTGCGCTACGGCAATCCCTGGGAGTTTCCGCGTGCGGAAGTGCTCTACCAAGTGAAGTTTGGCGGCCGCGTGGTGCAGTTCGCCGATGAGCATGGCGTGCCGCGCCATCACTGGGTGGACACCGAAGACGTGATGGCAATGGCCTATGACACTCCCATCCCCGGTTTTGCCACCTCCACCGTAAACAACATGCGCTTGTGGGCGGCCAAGGCGTCGCGCGACTTCGACTTGAAATACTTCAACGAGGGCAATTACATCAAGGCGGTAGAGG
>JADGRR010000333.1 GCA_017880745.1 Burkholderiales bacterium | reverse complement strand
GTCCGGCGTCATCCCGAGTTTTCGCGCAGCAGCGTCGACCAGCCGCTCGACCACATAGGCCGCCTCGGGGCGGCCGGCGCCGCGATAGGCATCGACCGGCACGGTGTGGGTGAACACGGTGCGGACGCGGCAGTGGAAGGCCTGGATGTCGTAGAGGCCGGGCAGCATGCCGGCGCCGCCGTGGGGAATGTAGGGCCCGAAGGTCGACAGATAAGCCCCCATGTCGCCCATCAGATCGACGTCCATGGCAAGGAACCTGCCGTCCTCGGCGAGCGCCATCCGCGCCGTGGTGACGTTATCGCGGCCCTGCGCGTCGCCTATGAAGTGATCGGCCCGGTCGGCGGTCCACTTGACCGATTTGCGCAGTTTTCGCGCCGCCACCGCTATGAGAGCGTATTCGCGATAGGGAAACAGTTTGGTGCCGAACCCGCCGCCGACATCCGGGCAGATCACCCGCATTTTTTCCAGCGGAATCTTCAGCACCATCCCGCCGATGATTTCGCGCAGGCGATGGCTGCCCTGGCTGCCGATCGTCAGCGTCAAATGATCGCGCTTGGCGTCGTACTCGGCGACGGCGGCGCGCGGTTCCATGAAGTTGGTGACGACGCGCGGATTGACGATGGATATTTCGGCCACCGCATGGGCCTTTGCGAACGCCGCCTCGGTGGCTTTCTTGTCGCCGATCGGCACGTCGAACAGCACATTGCCGGGATGGTCGGGCCAGACCTGCGGCGCGCCCTGCTTGACCGCATGGGCGAGCCCGACCACGGCAGGCAGCGGCGTCCAGTTGACCTCGATCGCCTCAAGCGCGTCGCGGGCGTGGTCGAGCGTATCCGCGACAACGAAGGCAACGGCATCGCCGACATGGCGCACTTCGCCATTGGCGAGGATCGGATAGGGTGGGCCGGTGAAGGGATCGACCTCCAGATTGAACAGACAGGGAAGGCTGCCGAGATCCCTGACGTCCTCGGCCGTCAGGATGGTGCCGACCCCCGGAAACGTACGGGCGCGGCTGGCATTGATGGTGAATTTCGCATGGGCGTGCGGCGAGCGCAGCACCAGTGCGTGCTGTGAGGCCTGCGGCGCGTGGTCATCGGTATAGCGGCCGTGGCCGCGAATCAACGCATCGTCTTCCTTGCGCAGCACGCTTTGCCCGACGCCGAATTTGATGGGAGCCATCGTATCTCCGTTTCCCCAGAGCGCGATCAGCAAAAGTGGACACCGGTTTTGCGTCCGATCGCGCTCTAAATTATTGAATTAGCGCATGATCTTATCGCCAAACCGCTTACACTTTGGCGGATCATGCGCGTGTTGTTTCCAGCCATATTGCAGCGGATCGCGCGGCAGCGCAAACGGGTTTAGGCGGTGAACACATCGGAGAGAATGCTCCGGGCTGCGGCAAGCTCCAGAGGACCACCCGCGTCGTCGCCGAAGGCACTGACGATCTCGCGGAGCGGAGCAACGCCCTTGTCGCGCGCACCTTTCGCCGCCCAGGCCTGCGAAAGGCCGATGGCGGCCCGCAACTGAAATGTACGTGCCTGCTGCTGCTTCGCGGTTGCAATCGCTATTTCGAATTCACTTATCGCGGCGTCAAAATCTGGAGGATCAAGCCGGAGCAGGCACTCGGCCCGCAGCCGATGGATCTCTGGAAGAAAGAACCCGACTCCCGGCTCCTTGATTGTCCGCAAGATCGCGTCCAGAGGCTCAAAGGCGCGCTCAACCTGCCCATCTTCCAGTCGAATGCTGGCGAGAAGACCGGCGTAGAAGGGCGGCAGCGGTCCCATCATCGAAACCCGTGCGAATTCCGATTCCATGATTTGAAGCCCGCCGGAGAGGTCGCCTTCAGACGCATTGACCCACCCGCGCATGAAGGTGGCGATCGATCGCTGTGGCGGCAAATTGAATTTGTCTGCGACCTCGCTCATTCGCTCCATCAATCGTGAAACGGCGGCGCGATCGCCGATGATCTGGTATCCCGTCATCGCATTCATGTATGCGAAGGTCAGGCTGGTTGGATTTTCCAGCATTTCGCCGAGCGCGACAGCTCGATCGATGAGGTCTTTGGCTTCCCTTGTATTGCCAAATTGCAGAAGACCCAGTCCGAGTACGACGTGGGCGCAAACACCTGGGTCATGTCCGCCGAACTCCGCACCGAGCCGGCTGTGACGCGCGGCGTCATAATGTCTGACGCCCTCACGGCCATCTTCCAGAACCCTGGCGACGTCACCACGAAAGAATGCCGTCGACCAGCGGCAATGGATCGCTTCGAGAAACAACGCCTCGTCGCCTGATCGCTGGCCTAGCGCGACCAGTTGGTCCGCTCGATCGCGTGCCGTCCCGGTTCTCCGGGTCAAGTTAGCGCAGAACCACAATCCCCAGAGCGCCTTGAACAAGCCGCGCTCATCATCCAGTGCTCGCGCAATATCGTATGCGCGTTGATATACCGGCTCAACCTCACGATCTTGCACGCCTCTGAGGACGAGGATTGCCGGCCCTTGTTTGAGCAGAAGCGCCAGCTCAGGTCGGTCGCGCTGCGCTCCGGGCGACAAGCGGCTCGCTTCCGTAAGCGCGGCATCAAAATGAGCCACTGCCTCGGCATAAGCCGAGCGCACAACTGCGCGATCGCCGGCGCGCGCGTAATAATAGCAAGCCCGTTCGGCGAGTCCGGCCCGACTGAAATGATGGGCCAGAACTTCCGGCTCCGCTTCCGCCGATGTTGGAAATCGCTCTTCAACGGTAACCGCGATACGCTGGTGCAGCACCTGACGACGACTCTTGAGCAGGCTTTCGTAAGCCGTGTCCTGCACCAGCGCATGCTTGAAACTGTAGCGTAGGTCAGGCGCGGCGCCGGAACGAAACAGAAGCTCGGCGTCCTCCAATTGCGCCAGCGCGGCTTTCAGCGAAGGCTCGTCGCGCCCAATCACTGCATTGAGCAGCGCGTAGCTGAACTCCCGTCCGATCGCGGCGCCGACCTGCGCGATCTCCCTCACCGTGCCGAGCCGGTCCAATCGCGCCATCAGCGAATCCTGCAGCGTCGAGGGGATCGCGAGCGGCGGCAGCGGGGCGTCGAGACGATAGTGCTCGCCATCCTCGATCAACAATCCTGATTCGAGCAGGTTCTTGGTCAGCTCTTCCAGGAACAGCGGCACGCCATCGGTCTTGGCGAGGACCTGCGCCATCACCTCGGCCGGCAATTTACGCCCGCCGGTTACGCGCTCGACCATCGCCTCGGCCTGGTTGCGATCCAAACGGCCAAGCGCCACGGTTGCGACATCGGGAAGCCCCTTCCAGGGCGCCTCGAATTCAGGCCGGAAGGTGATCAGCAACAACACCGGCAAGCGCCTGACCCGCTCGATGGCGAGATTGAGCAGTTCGAGCGAGGTCGGATCGGCCCAATGCGCATCCTCGAACAGCATCAGCACCGGCTTCTGCCTTGCCAGGCCCTCCATCTGATCCAGCAGCGCGGCCAGCGTCTGCCGGCGCTGCTGCGCTGGTGATAGACCGAGGGGCGGATAACGACCATCGGTTGGAATCGAGAGTAACGAGGCGATCAGCGGCGCGATTTCCTGGGTACGCGCCAGCGCCAGCCCCAGGACGGCTTCGAGCTTGTCGAGTTTGCATGCCGGGCTCTCATCGGGTGCGATCTGGGCTACGCGCTCAAATTGCTGCACGAAGGGATAAAGCGTGCTGTCGTGGTGAAACGGCGAACATTGGTAGCGCAACCGGGTATGTGGTTGATCGGCGACCTGCTCGGCAAGCCAACCGGAGAAGCGTGACTTGCCGATGCCCGCTTCACCGGAGATCAGCACGATCTGCCCCTCACCCCGCCACGCCTGCCGCTGTCGGTCCCGCGCCAGCGCACTCTCCGTTTCGCGTCCGACAAAGGCCGTGAGACGCGCCGCATGCGCGGCCTCGAAACGGCTCTCGCTCGCCGACACGCCTTCCGCCACCCAAGCCTCGACCGGCTCTGCCAAGCCCTTGACGCTGTGGCGGCCCAGATCGCGCAAGACAAAGCGGTCGCGCAACAGCCGGCGCGTGGCGCCGGCGACCACCACGCTGTCCGGTTCCGCCAGCGCCTGCAATCGCGCGGCCAGATTGGGCGTGTCACCGACGACGGCCTGCTCCTGCGCTGCGCCCTGTCCGACGAGATCGCCAACCACGACGAGGCCGGTGGCAATCCCGATGCGAACCTGGAGCTTGCAGCCGGCGCGGGTTTGCAGGGCGCCGACGACCCCGGCGATTTCCAATCCCGCCCTCACCGCCCGCTCGGCGTCGTCCTCATGGGC
>JADGRR010000332.1 GCA_017880745.1 Burkholderiales bacterium | reverse complement strand
CGAAGCGCTGTCGGACGCCTCCCTCTACGGCACGGATGTCGACCTCCGGATCCGCGTCAGCTTCGACAAGGCGGCGCGCACCCTGACCGTGTCCGACAACGGCGTCGGCATGTCGCGCGACGAAGTCATTGCCAATATCGGTACCATCGCCAAGTCGGGCACGCGCGAGTTTTTCCATGCCCTCACCGGCGACCAGGCCAAGGACGCGCACCTGATCGGCCAGTTTGGCGTCGGCTTCTACTCCTCCTTCATCGTCGCTGACCGCGTGACCCTGGTAACGCGCCGCGCCGGCCTCGCGGCGGGCGAAGCGGTGCGCTGGGAGTCCGATGGCGGCGGCGACTACAGCATCGAGGCGGTGGAGAAAGAGGACCGCGGCACGGAAGTAATCCTGCACCTGCGCGAGGGCGAGGACGAACTGCTCGACGATTTCCGGCTGCGCGCCCTGATCCGCAAATACTCCGACCATATCGCCATCCCGATCCGCATGCAACAGCGCGTCTGGGACGAGGACAAGAAGGAACACAAGCTCACCGGCGAGGACGAGACCGTCAACCAGGCGAGCGCGCTGTGGGCGCGGCCGAAATCCGAAATCACGGACGAGCAGTACCAGGAGTTCTACAAACATGTCGCGCACGATTTCGAGACGCCGCTCGCCTGGACCCACAACAAGGTCGAGGGCCGGCACGAGTACACGCAGCTGTTGTATCTGCCGGCGCATGCGCCCTTCGACCTGTGGGACCGGACGCACCGCCACGGCGTCAAGCTGTACGTGCGCCGGGTGTTCATCATGGACGACGCCGAGCAGTTGCTCCCCGCCTACCTCCGATTCGTGCGCGGCGTGGTCGATTCCAGCGACCTGCCGCTCAACGTGTCGCGCGAGATCCTGCAGCAGAGCAAGGACATCGAGGCGATCCGCTCCGGCTGCACCAAGCGCATTCTCGCGCTGCTCGAAGACCTGGCGCAGAACCAGACGCAGCAGTACGCAAGTTTCTGGAAGGAATTCGGCCTGGTGTTGAAGGAGGGCGTGGGCGAGGACCATGCCAACAAGGAGAAAATCGCGGGGCTGCTGCGCTTTGCCAGCACGCATACCGACAGCGAAGAACAGGGCGTTTCCTTCGCCGACTATCGGGCGCGCATGAAACCGGGCCAGGAGAAGATCTATTACGTCACCGCCGACTCCTTCCTCGCGGCGAAGAACAGCCCGCATCTGGAGGTGTTCCGCAAGAAGGGCATCGAGGTGTTGCTGCTGGCGGAGCGCGTGGACGAATGGCTGGTATCCAATCTCGCCGAATTCGAAGGCACGCCGCTCGCTTCGGTGGCCAGGGGCGACCTGGACCTGGGCAAGCTCGAGGACGAGGCGGAGAAACAGGAGCAGGAAAAGCAGGCCGGCGAATACAAGGATCTCACCGACAAAATCAAGGGCGCACTGGGTGAGCAAGTGAAGGAAGTGCGCGTGACCCTGAGGCTGACGTCCTCGCCGGCTTGCCTGGTGTCGGATCAGTACGACATGGGCGGCAACCTCGCACGCATCCTCAAGGCCGCCGGGCAGAAGGTGCCCGAGTCCAAGCCGATCATGGAGATCAACCCGGGCCATCCGCTGGTGCAGCGGCTCAAATACGAGGAAGCGCATTTCGCCGATTGGAGTCAGGTGCTGTTCGATCAGGCCCTGCTCGCCGAAGGCGGGCATCTGGAGGATCCGGCAGGTTTCGTCAGGCGCCTGAACGAACTGATGCTGGCCCTCTCAGGCAACGGCGCGAAGATCTGGACGCCGGGAAGCTAGGCAGCGTCGTCGGCAGTTGCGCGCTATCGCGCGCCAACCGTGTTTTTGGTGCGGATGAAAAGCGTATCCGCACCAAAAACACGGTTATGGACAAAAACCAAAGCGGTTTGGGTTTGGTTTTTCATCCAAGATCGTTGATTGTGTGCGGATACGCTTTTCATCCGCGCGCAATCAACGATCCGCGCGGACGGGGCGCCGTCCGCGCAAGTGCGGCTGCCGCAGGTCGAGGTATGCTCATAAGTCGACCAATGGCGACGTAGCGGTCATTGCGCCCTCCGCGCGGACGGTCCGCCGTCCGCGCAAGCTCGAGCGCTGCAGTTCGATCGATCGGTTTACAGCTGCTTCAGCATGGTCTCGGCGTCGGAGACTTCGAATTTGCCGGGACCCTCGATATTCAGCTGCTTGACCACGCCGTCGTTCACGAGCATGGAAATGCGGTTCATGCGCACGCCCATGCCGCGCGCGGTCAGGTCGAGCTCCAGGCCCAGCTTCTTGGTAAACTCGGCGCTGCCGTCGGCCATCATGCGTATCTTTCCTGTCGCCTTCTGGTCGCGGCCCCAGGCGCCCATGACGAAGGCGTCGTTGACCGAGATGCACCAGATTTCATCTACGCCCTTGGCTTTGAGCTTATCGTAATTGGCGATGTAGCTCGGCACGTGCTTGGCCGAGCAGGTCGGCGTGTAGGCGCCGGGCAGGCCGAAAATCGCGATCTTCTTGCCCTTGACCAGATCCGACACCTTGAAGCTGTTCGGGCCGAGCGAACAGCCGGCAGTTTCGGTTTCGATGAATTCGGTGAGTGTCCCCTCGGGGAGGCGGTCTCCAACTTTGATCATGGCATGCTCCTTTATTAGTGATGGCTGCGCAGGGGTTCTTTTTCCCCTCCTTCGCGCAAGATTTAAATATTTGCCGGTATTTGCCGCGAGGACAACAGCAGCGCCGCGACAAAGGACAGCAATCCTAACATACTCGGCAGCGCGAATACCCGCGCCGGCCATAGGTGTATGAGGCCGTTTCAGCATTACCGAAACGACCCCTGATTCGGGGGGCATGAGGGGAGGTATCCCCTCATTTTGCAATGAGCCCTAATTTGAACCCGCTGCGCAATGCCGCTATAGTGCGTTCCATGCAACCCGCCGCCGAAGCCGCGTCCGACCGCAAACTGAGCCTCGCCGAGGTGCTGGACGACTTGGTCGAGGACGGCATCGTCGGACGCGCCGAGGCCGACAAGCTGATCGCCGACCGGCGCATGCAGCGCGCCGACCATCACCCGCTCTCGGTCATCGCCGACCAAAAATGGAAATCCCTCCTGCCGCCGAACAAGCTGCTGCACCTCGAGCTGCTTACCGAGTGGCTGGCGGGCAAGGTCGGCCTCGGCTATTTCCACATCGACCCGCTGAAAATCAACTTCTCCGCGGTCACGGACATCATGTCCAACGCCTACGCGCAGCGCTTCAAGATCCTGCCGGTGGAGGTCAATTCCAAGGAGGCGGTGATCGCCACCTGCGAACCTTACATCAAGGAATGGGAGCGGGAGCTCAAACCGATCCTGCGCCTGGAGATTCGGCGCGTGATCGCCAATCCGCTCGATATCGCGCGCTATCAGGTCGAGTTCTACAACCTGGCGAAGTCGATCAAGGGCGCGGCCGAAAAGGGCGACCAGCGCAGCGGCATCGGCAACTTCGAGCAGCTGGTCGAGATGGGCAATACCAACCGCCAGTACGACGCCAACGACCAGCATATCGTCCACGTGGTCGACTGGCTGTGGCAGTACGCATTCGATCAGCGCGCGAGCGACATCCACATGGAGCCGCGCCGGGATGTCGGTTACGTGCGCTTTCGCATCGACGGCGTGCTGCATCAGGTGTACCAGATTCCGGCGGCGGTGATGTCCGCCATGACCAGCCGCATCAAGATACTCGGCCGCATGGACGTGGTGGAAAAACGCCGGCCGCAGGACGGGCGCATCAAGACCCGCACCGCCGACGGCCAGGAAATCGAGTTGCGCCTGTCCACCATGCCCACGGCGTTCGGCGAGAAGCTGGTCATGCGGGTGTTCGATCCGGAGGTGCTGGTCAAGGATTTTACCGAGCTCGGTTTCTCCGACGAGGACCAGGCGCGGTGGAGCCAAATGACCGCGGCGGCGCATGGCATCATCCTGGTCACCGGGCCCACCGGCTCGGGCAAGACCACCACCCTGTACTCGACGTTGAAGACCCTCGCCACCGAGGAAGTCAACGTCTGCACCATCGAAGACCCGATCGAAATGGTGGAGCCGGCGTTCAACCAGATGCAGGTGACGCACGGCATCGACCTCGGCTTTGCCGACGGCGTGCGCGCGCTGATGCGCCAGGACCCCGACATCATCATGGTGGGCGAGATCCGCGACCTGGAGACCGCGGACATGGCGATCCAGGCGGCGCTCACCGGGCATCTGGTGCTCTCGACCCTGCACACCAACGACTCTGTCGCCGCAATTACGCGTCTGCTGGACCTGGGCGTGCCGTCTTATCTGCTCAATTCCACCATCCTCG
>JADGRR010000022.1 GCA_017880745.1 Burkholderiales bacterium | reverse complement strand
CGGTAGTCATCGGTGGCAGTCGTTCAAATTACGGCGCTCATGACCCCAACGGTGCAACTCAGTCTCGGCGACAACGATCCGGCCGTTTTTCTCGGACCAAATGCGAGTGAGCGAGCGAAGAGTTGATATTCGTTTTGTCCAATTCGATGATTCGTTCGACCTCAGGCTGTGGGAAAGATGCGGTTATCTCGTTGATATGTCGGGCTGACGACGCGAAATCGGTGCATAAAGTACCTCGGAACTGGGTAAAAGTTTCTGAAATCCACTTTTCCCCGCTTTGGGTCCCCATGGTTCTGGCACAGTAATCCTCGTAGTTCACGCAGTACCTGTCGAACGTTCGACTGAACCGAAAGGGGAAGCCGACGAGGGGGAGAGGGGCCTCGCAAGAGGAACGGAACCTCCAAGCGGACAGCGGAGTTCGGTCCGCGGTTCGTGAACGACAAATGGCGTGAAATGCCAGCCGTCTAACGGTGGCCTGTCCGACACGGGTCAGCGGGAGATGTGCCTTCGGGAACCCCGAGGGGCGGGTGAGTTTCGACTCACTGGTCACTCGGGGTTTTCGGCTTTTCCATCACCGTGCGCGGGCGATTGGACAATGCACTCGAGGGCGAGTACAGCCCGGGGCTCAACCCGTCGACCAGAACCGCCTCCGTCGTCAGCCCGACGGCAGGCGAGGGCTTGGGAGGCCGTGTCGAGCTGATCCCCGCCGGCACCGAAGTCCCGATAACGGTCACGCTCGCGGCGGCGGGGGGCGACCGGGCCAATGGCGGCGTCTTCAATCTCCAGATCGTCACCGAGCACATCGGTAAGGACCCCGACGGTCAGCTCTTCTCGCAGATAATGTCCCGGACCATCAAGTGGCCGGCCGTGGGTGCGGTACTGCTGGCGGCCAATTCGCCGGTCAGCTTTGCCACGCAGTGCGGCTGTCCCTATTCGATGTCGGTGGCCGAGTTCCGGAAACGCGCCGCCGCACACACCGCTTCCCCGTCCGCGTCGGCAGCGACCCTCGGAGCGCGCGTGATCCTATCGGGCAGCCGGATGCAGGCGGTGCTGATGGAGTTTCAGCGCCGCGAGATTTTCAGGTTTGAGCACACGCCTGGGGGTGATCGAGGGCATAGTCGTTCAGTCCCTTTTTTTGCCGTTTTCCAATCGTCGAACTGTTCAAGACGGAAGAGAGCATCGCCACGCCCCGCTCGGTGAAGACGTAAGGAGCATAGCGCCGGCCGCCGCGGCCCGGCGTGTTTGAGATCACAGATTGTGATCTCAAGGCTTCCAGCTCATCAGCATCGAGCAGCACCTTATGTCCGCGCAGGACCAGGATCGATTGCTCGATGCGCTCGGCGGGAATGGCGGCGCGGTGCATTTTAGGGTGCGAGTGGAGAAATACTCATAGATGGGTGTAACGCATACATCGCCTGACGCGCTGACAAACCGTGGTGCGTGCCCTGCTAATCGCACTCTTGTCCAGCTTTTGGAGGCACTAGTTCTACAACGTCGACTTGCTTGCCAATCCTGTCTATGGTGGAGCTTTAGATGACCGGTGCCGAAATTGCAGTAGCAGTCGTTGAACTGGTGGGCGGGAACTTGGCGAAGGCTGCCGCCGGAACATGGCTGAGTGAGCACGCCAGGGGTTGGCTAGAGAGTAGGGTCGAACAGGACGCGTTTCAGCAGGCCATAGAAAAGGCGTACCAAGATTTTGGCAACGAATACTCCAACCTTGCGGCTTCTCTTTTTGATAAGCACTTCATTGAAAACTCCCTGGCGCAAGAACTGAGCTGCTTTTTTTCCCGCACAGATAAGCCTAGCGCCGCCAGGATCGCCGAGGCATACAGGAAGCAGTTCTCAACTTCGCCGGATATCGAGGTTGCGGCAACCCGATTTGTTGCTTTACCGTCGTACCTTGGTAGGCGAGAGACGCGGAGATCGTGTCCACCAAGGATTCAACAACTTTCGCGCTCACATCAACGTGAGATCTGGGATAGCACCTCAAAATATTCCGGAAAAGTCTTGTTGACGCATTGCGGTTCGTTGATGCGCACCGTCACGCCTCCTAGCGCGGCAAGCGAAAAGCACATCGCCATGCGGTGATCGTCATAGGTATCGATGGTAGCCGGACGCAGCACGGCCGGCGGGGTCACGCGCAGCCAGTCCTTGCCCTCCTCCACCGCCGCGCCCAGCTTTCTCAACTCGGTCGCCATCGCGGCGATGCGGTCGGTTTCCTTGACGCGCCAACTGCCGATGTTGCGCAGGGTGCAGGGGCCGTCGGCGAACAGCGCCGCCACCGCGATGGTCATCGCCGCATCAGGAATGTGATTGAAGTCGGCATCGATGGCCCGCAGTTTCCCGCCGGACGGTGCACTGGCCTCGATCCAATTCTCGCCCATCGAAATGCGCGCGCCCATTTGCTCCAGAGTTTCGGCGAAGCGCACGTCCCCCTGGATGCTGGCCCGTCCCACGCCCTCGACCCGCACCGGCCCGCCGCCGATTGCGCCCGCCGCGAGAAAGTAGGAAGCCGACGAGGCGTCCCCCTCCACCCACAGCTCGCCGGGACTACGGTAATGTGCGCCCGCAGGAATGGTGAACGCGGCCCAGCCGTCGCGCGTGACCTCTATGCCGAAGCGGCGCATCGTGTTCAGCGTGATCTCCACATAGGGTTTGGAAATCAGTTCGCCCTCGACGGCAATGGTGGTCTGCCGGCCGGTGAGCGGCAACGCCATCAGCAGCGCACTCAGGAACTGGCTCGATACGTCTCCGCGCACGCTTACTTGTCCGCCCGCATTGATCGCGGCAGGCTTTATGTGCAGCGGGGGATACCCTGCCTCGCCGAGGTAATCGATGGCGGCGCCCAGGCCGCGCAAAGCGTCGACCAGATCCCCGATCGGCCGCTCGTGCATGCGCGCCACGCCCGACAGACGATATTCGCCGCCGCATAGCGCCAGCGCCGCGGTCAGCGGCCGGAACGCGGTGCCCGCGTTGCCGAGAAACAGTTCGGCAGTCTTGACCGGAAACGCGCCGCCCGCGCCGGTCACGACGGTCGCAGCGCCGTCCGGCTTCACCGCGATGCCGAGCGTGCGCAAGGCGTCCTGCATGACGCGCGTGTCGTCGGAATCGAGCAGGTCGTGCAGGCGCGTCTCCCCCGAGGCCAGGGCCGCGAGCAGCAGTACGCGATTGGAAATACTTTTCGATCCCGGCAACTTGATCGTGCCCGCGACGCTGCGGATAGCTGCGAGATCGAGAAATTCCACGGCTGGCACCGGGGCAATCAGGCGGAAAGCGGCGTCATTGCTGCTTCTGCAGCCATTTGTTGCGCGCAGCGCGCGCCCGGGCAAATATTTTTTCCAGTCCTGCAGCGTCACCCTTCTGCAGCAACTGTTTCACCTCGGCCAGCTCGCGCTGATAGCCCGACAGTTCCTGCAGCAGGGCCTTGCGGTTGGCGACACAGATGTCGCGCCACATTTCCGGATGGCTGGAGGCAATGCGGGTGAAATCGCGGAAGCCGCCGGCAGCGTACTCGAACAACTGCCTGCCGTTCGGATGGCGCGCGACCTGGTCTACCAGCGCATACGACAGGAGATGCGGCAGATGGCTCACCGCGGCGAATATCCGGTCATGTTCGGCCGGCTGCATGCGATAAAGCCTCGCGCCGCACAGGCGCCAGGCAGCGCGCACGCGGCGAATGCTGCGCTCGCTGTTCTCTGGCAGCGGGGTCAGCACCACCTTGCGATTGACATATAGATCGGCACGGGCCGCTGCCACGCCGCTGTGCTCGGCACCCGCAATCGGGTGGCCGGGGACGAACTGTGCCGCGCGGCCCTTGAGCAGACGGTAGGCGAGCGCCACCACATCCTGCTTGGTGCTGCCGCCATCGGTCACCACCGTGCCCGTCCCCAGATGCGGGGCGATGGCGCGCATGACCGCGCCCATCTGCCCAACCGGCGTGGCGAGGAGCACCAGGTCGGCAGCGGCGACGGCGGCAGGATCGTCGCACGCTTCGTCGATGACGCCGAGTTCGAGCGCGCGCTCGAGATTGGCCGGATTGCGGCCCAGGCCGATGACGCGCTTGGCCGCGCCGGCCGCCTTGAGCCCGAGCGCGAACGAGCCGCCGATCAAACCGACGCCGAAGACGACTACCGTATCGAGGCGGTGCGCTGCCACGCGCTCAGGCCTTGAGCACCGCGTCCAGTGCTTCGAGGAAGCGCGTGTTCTCCCGCGCCAGACCGATGGTCACGCGCAGATGGTCGGGCATGCCGTAATTGGCCAACGGACGCACGATCACGCCTAGGCGCAACAGCTTCTGGAACACCGCGCCTGCCTGACTCTCGTTGCCTGCGCGCTGGATTTCGACGCTGACGAAGTTGCCGTACGAAGGAATCCAGGCGAGGCCCATCCGCCTGCATCCATCGAGCAGTTGCGCCATGCCGGCGACGTTGAGCTCGTAGCTGTCGCGCACAAAGTCCTGGTCCGCGAGCGCGGCGATGGCAGCTACGATGGCGAGGTTATTGACATTGAACGGCTGGCGCACGCGGTTGAGCAGCGCCGCGACCTCCGGGTGGCACACGGCGTAACCGACCCGCAGGCCGGCCAGCCCGTAGACCTTGGAGAAGGTGCGCGTCACGATCAGGTTGGGAAAGCGCGCGAGCCAGGCAATGCTCGGGCAGCGCAAAACCGGATCGAGATACTCGTTGTAGGCTTCGTCCACCACGACGACGACGTTCTTTGGCGCCCGGCGCAGGAAGGACTCGAGCTCTGCGGCGGTCAGCATGGTGCCGGTCGGATTGTTCGGGTTGGCGATGAACACCACGTGGGTATCGGGCCGGATCGCGGCAAGCATCGCCTCGAGGTCGTGGCCGAAGTTCTTCGCCGGCACGGCGATGCTGTGCGCGCCGCGCGCCTGCGTCGCCAGCGGATAGACGGCGAAAGCGTGCTGCGAATAGACCGCCGAGCAGCCGGGCGCGAGAAACGCCATGCCCGCGAGCTCGAGCACATCGTTCGAGCCGTTGCCGAGCACGATTTGCTGCATCGGCACGCCAAGCCGCTGCGACAGCGCCTGCGTCAGCTCGAAACCGTCCGGGTAGCGTGCGAGATCCGGCAACGCCGCCTGGATCGCGGCAAGCGCTTTCGGCGACAGCCCGCGCGGGTTCTCGTTTGAAGCCAGTTTCACGATCGAACCCTCGTCGAGTCCGAACTCGCGCGCGAGTTCCGTGATCGGCTTGCCCGGTTGATAAGGCGCGATGGCGCGCACGTAGGCGGGAGAAAGTTCGCAAAGGTCCATGATGTCCGACATGAGTATGGGAGCGGCTGCCGGTGTACTGAATGGCTAGAGTACCGCAGCGGGGTAGGAACCCAGAATCTTGAGGAATGGCGCGAGCTTTTCCAGTTCGGCCAGCGCCTTGGCCACCTTGGGATCCTGGCGATGACCCTGCACATCGATGTAAAACATGTATTCCCAGCGCCCGGTGCGCGCCGGGCGTGATTCCAGCCGGCTCATGCTCACGCCGTGCCTGGCGATGGGTGTGAGGAGCGCGTGCACCGCGCCAGGCCGGTTGGGCGCCGACATGACAATCGATGTGAGGTCCTTGCCCGAGGGCGCGGCATCGTGGTCGCCAAGCACCAGAAAGCGCGTGGTGTTGTTCGGATCGTCCTCGATATTCCTCGCCACCAGTTTCAGGCCGTGGCGCTGGACGGCGACATCGCCGGCAATGGCCGCCGCGCCCGCTTCCTGCGCTGCCAGGCGCGCCGCCTCGGAGTTGCTCGCCACGGGAATGCGCTCGGCGTCGGGCAGTTTGCGGTTCAACCACTGGTTGCACTGCGCCAGCGATTGCGCATGGGAGTAAACGCGCGCGATTTTTTTCAGAGAACCCGACTTGGACATCAGGTGCTGGCGCACGCGCAGCACCGTCTCGGCGCAGATCTTGAGCGGCGTGCTGAGCAAGAGGTCGTGCGTCCGGTCGATCGCCCCTTCGCTCGAATTCTCCACCGGCACTACACCGTAATTGACGCCGCCGGTTTCGGCCTGGCGGAACACTTCGTCGATGGAACCGCAGGGCTGCGCGCGCACGCCGCTGCCGAAAACTTTCATTACCGCCATCTCGCTGAAGGTGCCGGCGGGGCCGAGATAGGACACTGCCAGCGGCTGCTCCAGCGCGCGGCAGGCGGAGATGATTTCCGCATACACCCGGGCGAGCGCGTCCTTGCCGAGCGGTCCGCGGTTCTTTTCGAGTATCCGGCGCAGCACCTGGGCTTCGCGCTCGGGCCGGTATACTTTGTTCCCCTGTTTGAGCTTGCCCACCGCATGCGCCAGCCGCGCGCGCTCGTTCAGAATGCCCAGCAGGCGCTCGTCAAGCGCGTCGATGCGCCCGCGCAGCTTGCCCAGCTCCTCGCTCATCCCGGCATCAATCCCGCAGCGGCAGGTAGCGCACCGCGAGCACGCCGCCGATCTTGGTGAGTTGCGCCACCAAATCCGGCGTAGCCGCGCTGTCGACGTCGACCAGGGTGTAGGCCATCTCGCCCTTGGACTTGTTCAGCATGTTGTGGATGTTCAGGCCAGCCTTGGCGATGGTTGAGGAAATCTGCGCTACCATATTGGGCACGTTGGCGTTGGCGATGGCGACGCGGTAGGGCGACTCGCGCGGCATGGTCATGTCCGGAAAGTTGACCGCATTGGACACATTGCCGTGCTCGAGGTATTCGCGCACCTGGTCCGCCACCATCACGGCGCAATTGTCCTCGGCTTCGCGCGTGGATGCGCCGAGGTGCGGCAGCGCGATCACGCCGGGCACGCCGGCAAGCCGGCTGTCCGGAAAATCGGTCACGTAGTACTTGAGCTTGTGCGCGGCGAGCGCCTCGACCACCGCCGCGCTGTCGACGATGCCTTCGCGCGAGAAATTGAGCAGGATGGTGCCGGGACGCACCAGTTCCAGATTTTTCGCGTTCACCAGATTGCGCGTCTGCGGCAGCAGCGGCACGTGCACCGTCACAAAATGGCTGGCCTTCAGCACCTCGTCGATGGAATGCGCCTTCTTCACCTGCGCCGGCAGGCTCCAGGCCGCATCCACCGTGATCTCCGGATCATAGCCGAGCACGTTCATGCCCAGATGGATCGCCGCGTCGGCAACCAGGCTCCCGATCTTCCCCAGGCCGATGACGCCGAGCGTATGCTGCGGCAGTTCCATGCCGGCGAATTGCTTCTTGCCCTCCTCGACGCGCTTCGCCATGAGTTCGTCCTCGCCCTTGATGGCGCGCACGAATTCCAGCGCCGGCGCAAGATTGCGCGCCGCGATCAGCATTCCCGCGAGCACCAGTTCCTTCACCGCGTTGGCGTTGGCTCCGGGCGCATTGAACACCGGCACGCCGCGCTCGCTCATCGCCTTCACCGGAATATTGTTGGTGCCGGCGCCGGCGCGGCCGATAGCCTTCACGGAAGGCGCGATCGTCATCTCGTGCAGATCCTGCGAACGCAGCAGGATGGCATCGGGGTGTGCCGCTTCCTTGTCGATGTGATAGCGCTCAGCGGGCAGGCGCTTCAGCCCGACCTGGGCGATATTGTTCAGCACCAGGATTTCAAAAGGTTTGCGCTCAGGCATGCTCATTTCCCATATCGGTCCTCGAACTCGCGCAGGTACGCGACCAGTTGCCGGACGCCTTCGATGGGCATGGCATTGTAGATCGAGGCGCGCATGCCGCCGACGGATCGGTGGCCCTTCAACTGCACCATGCCGTGCGCCTTCGACCCCTTGAGGAACTCCTCGTCCAGCCCCTCATTCTTGAGCTTGAACGGCACGTTCATGCGCGAGCGGTCGCGCGGCTCGACCGGGCTGACGAAGAATTTGCTCTGGTCGAGGTAGTCGTACAGGAGTTTGGCCTTGGCGATATTGCGCCGTTCGATCGCGGCGAGCCCGCCCTGTGCTTTCAGCCACTTGAACACCAGCCCGGCGATATAGATGGCATAGGTCGGCGGCGTATTGAACATGGAATCGGCCTCGGCCTGCTGCTTGTAGTCGAAAGCCGAGGGCGTAAATGCCGCTGCCTGGCCGATGAGGTCGTCGCGCACGATCACCAGCGTCAACCCCGCCGGCCCGATGTTCTTCTGCGCCCCGCCGTAGATCAATCCGTACTTCGCCACTTCCACCGGGCGCGACAAGAGATGCGAGGACATGTCGGCCACCAGCGGCACGGCGCCGGTGTCGGGCACCCAGTGGTACTCCAGGCCGCCGATGGTTTCGTTGGAACAGATGTGTACGTAGCCCGCGTCTTTTGACAACTTCCAGCTCTGCTGCGGCGGGATATAGGTGAACTTCTTGTCCTCACTCGAGGCGGCGACATTCACACTGCAGTATTTCTTCGCTTCCTTGATCGACTTTTTCGACCATTCGCCGGTGTTGACGTAGTCGGCCACGGTGTGACCGCGCAGCAGGTTCATCGGCACGATGGCGTTCTCCGCGATCGCGCCTCCCTGCAGGAACAGCACCTTGTAGTTCGCCGGCACGGCCAGCAGTTCGCGCAGGTCCTTTTCCGCCTCTGCGTGTATCGAAATGAATTCCTTGCCGCGGTGGCTCATCTCCATCACCGACATGCCGCTGCCATGCCAGTCGAGCATCTCCGCTGCAGCCTGCTGCAGCACCGTCTCCGGCAATACCGCCGGGCCTGCGCTGAAATTGAACACTCGTGCCACGATTATCCTTTCGCATGGGAGACGCGTAATGGATGGCGTTCCGCGTCACTCGCCTTCGGTAATGCCTTTCCCCTCGCCATTGCCGTTGCCACCGCCCGAGTCTTCGTCGGACTCCAGCACTTTTTCGATGCCGGCGAGCCGCGTTCCGGCGTCGAGGTTGATCAGCGTCACGCCCTGGGTCGAGCGCCCCTGTTCGCGGATCTGCGCCACCTTGGTGCGGATGACCACGCCGCCGGTCGAAACCAGCATCACCTCATCCTTTTCCTCCACCAGCACCGCGCCCACCAGACTGCCGTTGCGCTCGCCGGTATGGATCGCGATCATGCCCTTGGTGCCGCGGCCATGCCGAGTGTACTCGGAAATCGGGGTGCGCTTGCCAAAGCCGTTTTCGGTGGCAGTAAGCACGGTCTGGCTTTCGTTCTCAGCCACCAGCATCGAGATCACGCGCTGGCCCTGCTCCAGCATCATGCCGCGCACACCGCGTGTCACGCGTCCGGTGGGGCGCACGTCGTCTTCCTCGAAACGCACCGCCTTGCCGGCATCGGAGAACAGCATGACGTCGTGCTTGCCGTCGGTGATGGCGACGCCGATGAGGAAATCGCCCTCGTCGAGCTCCACCGCGATGATGCCTTTGCCGCGCGGATTGCCAAAAGCCGACAGCGGCGTCTTTTTCACCGTTCCCTGCGCGGTAGCCATGAATATGAAATGTCCGTCGTCGAACTGCTTCACCGGCAGGATGGCGGTGATCTTCTCACCCTCCTCCAGCGGGAACATGTTGACCACGGGTTTGCCGCGACTGTTGCTTGAGCCCTGCGGCACCTGGTAGACCTTGACCCAGTAGACGCGACCACGGCTGGAGAAGCACAGCACGTAGTCATGGGTGTTGGCGATGAACAGGCGCTCGATGAAATCGTCTTCCTTGGTCGCGGTCGCCTGCCTGCCGCGTCCGCCGCGGCGCTGCGCGCTGTAATCGGCGAGCGGCTGCGACTTGATGTAGCCGGTGTGCGACAGCGTCACCACCATGTCGGCCGGAGTGATCAGGTCTTCGTCGTCGAGGTCCTGAGGATTGTGCTCGATCTCGCTCTTGCGCTTGTCGCCGTACTGCAGCTTGATGGCGTTCATTTCGTCGACGATGATGGCGGTGATGCGCGCAGGTTTGGCCAGGATGTCGAGATAATCGGTGATCTGCAGCATCACCTCTTTATATTCGGACACGATCTTGTCCTGCTCCAGGCCGGTGAGGCGCTGCAGGCGCATTTCCAGGATCGCCTGCGCCTGGGCATCCGACAAATAATAGCCGCCCTCGACCAGTCCGAAATTCGCCGCGAGCCCGTCGGGACGCGAGGCGTCCGCCGCGGCGCGCTGCAACATCTCCGCCACCAGTTGCGAGCGCCAGGCTCTCGCCATCAGCGCCTGCTTGGCTTCGGGCGGCGTCTGCGACTGCTTGATCAGGGCGATGATCTCGTCGACGTTGGAGAGCGCCACCGCCAGGCCTTCGAGGATATGCCCGCGCTCGCGCGCCTTGCGCAATTCGAACACGGTGCGCCGCGTCACCACCTCGCGCCGGTGCGCGAGGAACGCATCGAGCATCTGCTTCAGATTCAGCAGGCGCGGCTGGCCGTCGACCAGGGCCACCATATTGATGCCGAAGGTGTCCTGCAGCTGGGTCTGCTTGTACAGGTTGTTGAGCACCACTTCGGGCAGCTCGCCGCGCTTCAATTCGAACACCATGCGCATGCCCGACTTGTCCGACTCGTCGCGGATCTCGCTGATGCCTTCCAGTTTCTTCTCGTTCACCAACTCGGCGATGCGCTCGAGCAGGCTCTTTTTGTTGACCTGGTAGGGCAGCTCGTCGACGATGATGGACTGGCGATTGCCCTTCTCCATGTCTTCGAAATGGGTGCGCGCGCGCATGATCACGCGCCCGCGGCCGGTGCGGTAGCCCTGGTGCACGCCGGCCAGGCCGTAAATGATGCCGGCGGTCGGGAAATCCGGCGCCGGGATGATTTCAATCAGCTCGTCGATGCTGATGTCGGGATTGCCAAGCAGCGCCAGCCCCGCATCGACCACCTCGACCAGGTTGTGCGGCGGGATGTTGGTCGCCATGCCGACGGCGATACCGGAAGAGCCGTTGATCAGCAGGTTGGGGATCCGTGTCGGCAGCGCCGTCGGCTCTTGTTCCTTGCCGTCGTAGTTCGGGACGAAATCGACGGTTTCCTTGTCGATGTCGGCCAGCAGCTCCGAGGAAATGCGCTCCAGCCGGCATTCAGTGTAGCGGTAGGCCGCTGCCGAATCACCGTCGATGGAGCCGAAGTTGCCCTGGCCGTCGATGAGCGTGTAGCGCATGGAAAAGTCCTGCGCCATGCGCACCAGCGCCTCGTAGGTGGCAGAATCGCCGTGCGGGTGATACTTGCCCAGCACCTCGCCCACGATGCGCGCGCATTTCACGTACGGCCGGTTCCAGACGTTATTCGACTCGTGCATTGCAAACAGCACGCGGCGGTGCACCGGCTTCAGGCCGTCGCGCACATCCGGCAGGGCCCGCCCCACGATCACGCTCATGGCGTAATCGAGATAGGAGCGCCGCATTTCTTCTTCGAGGCTTACCGGCAGGGTTTCTTTGGCGAACTGTTCCATGACGAGCGAATTGTCTAAGTGTTTGCCACAAAATCGGAGCGTCTAAAGGGGTGGCCCCTTGTCGTTACCGCCCCAAAAAAAGTGCCGCAAATCGCGGCTGAAAAAAGCATTGAAGTTTAGCACGCGGAGCCGCCCTCTGACCATTCAAGCGGAGGAATTGGATCCGGTTGGCCCGGCCCGCGCTTTGCCCCAGTCCGGGGATCTGTTGTATTATGGTGCGCAAGGCTCAAAGGAAGAATTGCTGTAATCCGTTCACCGGGTAATTGAAGAGGGAGCAAAATGAAAACAATCAGGATTGTGGGTACCTCGATCGTGGCGTTGTCCGCGATGCTGTGCGCGCCGGCCATGGCTCAAAGCGCGGACGGCTATTGGCAAAGTTCAGGCGCGATAGTCAAGGATCCTTACGGTCTGTGCTGGCGTTCCGGCTATTGGACGCCGGCGATGGCAGTCATGGAGTGCGATCCGGACCTGGTGCCCAAGCCCGCTGCCCCGGCCCCCGTTGCGCCGCCGCCTGCGCCGCGCGCTGCTCCGACACCCGCGCCCGCGCCTGCGCCGGCGCCGGCGGCCGCTGCGCCCAAGCGCTGCGACGCCACCGTAACGTTCGGCACGGACGAAACGTTCGAATTCGACAAGGCGGTGTTGAGAAAAGCTGCCATGGCCAAGCTGGACCAGGAGGTCGTGGCCAAGCTGCCGCAATGCGCCACGGTGGAGCTGATTCTGGTCTCCGGCTACACCGACCGCCTCGGCTCGCAGCAATACAACCAGAAGCTGTCGGAGAGACGCGCCAATGCGGTGAAAGCTTATCTGGTGCAGAAAGGCGTCGACGCATCCAAGATCGACACTATGGGCATGGGCAAGACGCTGCAGATCAAATCGTGCCCGGACGGCAAGGACCGCAAGGCCCTGATCGCGTGCCTCGCACCGAACCGACGCGCAGTGGTGGAAATCAAGGGACTAGCGAAATAAGCAAGTTGCCCCGTGCAATAGGCCCCGCCTCTTGCGCGGGGCTTTTTTTTGATGAGTGCTGACGTGGGATCGAATCCGGAACCAATAGACCTGCTAGTCGACGCACGCTGGATAATTCCGGTCAACCCGGCGAAGCGCGTGCTCGAAGACCATAGCGTTGCGGTGCGCGACGGACGCATCGTCGCCGTGCTGCCCCGGGCCCGGGCGCAGGCCGCGTACCTTGCGGCCGAGCGCGTATCCTTGCCTCAGCACGCGCTCATCCCCGGCATGGTCAACCTGCACACCCATGCGTCCATGGCGCTGATGCGAGGTCTTGCCGACGATATGCCGCTGATGCAATGGCTGCAGGAGCGCATCTGGCCGGCCGAGGCCAAGCACGTTTCGCCGCAGTTCGTCTACGACGGCACCTTGCTCGCCTGCGCCGAGATGCTGCGCGGCGGCATCACCTGCTTCAATGAAATGTATTTCTATCCTGGCGAGGCCGCGCGGGCTGCGCTCGACATGGGCATGCGCGCGGCGCTGGGCCTGATCGTCATCGATTTTCCCAGTGCCTATGCTACCGACGCCGACGACTATGTGGCCAAGGGCCTGGCCCTGCGCGATGCGCTGCGCGAGCAACCGCTGCTTTCTTTCTGCATGGCGCCGCACGCGCCCTATACCGTGAGCGACAAGACGTTTTCGCGGCTGATCACTCTGGCCGAGGAACTGGATCTGCCGGTGCATATGCATGTGCACGAAACGCAGGACGAGATCGAGCGCAGCCTCGCACAGCACGGGGTGCGGCCGCTGGAACGGCTGCGTCGCCTGGGACTGGTCGGCCCGAACCTGATCGCGGTGCATGCAATCCACCTCACGCAGGAGGAAATCGAGCTCCTTGTGCAAAACGGCAGCTCGGTTGCGCACTGCCCTTCATCCAATCTCAAGTTTGCCAACGGCTTTGCGCCGGTGGCACGCATGGTGGCAGCGGGCGTCAATATCGGCCTGGGAACGGACGGCCCGGCCAGCAACAACCGCCTCGACTTGTTCCAGGAAATGCGCCAGGCGGCGCTGCTCGCCAAGGCGGTCGGCGCAGATGCGCGTGCCCTGCCCGCCCATCGGGCCTTGTCGATGGCAACGCTGGACGGCGCGCGCGCGCTGCGCCTGGACCACGCCATCGGATCGATCGAACCCGGCAAATTTGCCGACCTGACGGCGATAGAGTTCATCGCGCCCGACATGCTGCCGTGCTACGATCCGATCTCGCACATCGTCTACGCGGCTGGCCGTGAAAATGTCAGCCACGTCTGGGTCGCGGGCCGCCTGTTGGTCGAAAACCGGACGCTGAAAATTCCGCCGAAAAATGATCTAGAAAACCTGGCCGTTTTGTGGCAAAATAGGCTGTCAATGGAAACAAAGGCTTAACAAAGCTGATGAGGTAAAGTTTTCACTGCGAAGCATGATCGAACTTCATTGAGGGGAAAAAACATGAACAAAACAGTCAAACAATTCGGCTTGATCCTTGCCGCCGCGCTTGCGCTCGGTATCGGAGCGAACACCGCCGTTGCGGAGGTCGGGCAAGGCTATTGGGGGTCAAGTGGCATGTACGTCAAGAACGCCACCGGACTTTGCTGGCATGCTGGCTACTGGGCTCCGGCCATGGCGACCGAAGAATGCGATCCCGACCTCGTGCCGAAGAAGCCCGTGCCTGCCCCGGCGCCGGCCCCGGCCCCAGCCCCAGCCATTGCGCCCCCGCCTGCTCCCGCGCCGACGCCCGCTCCGCCTGCACCGCCTGCCGCGCCCAAGCCGGTCAGCGAAAAAGTGACCATGGCCGCCGATGCGCACTTCGACTTCGACAAGGCCGTGCTCAAGCCTGAAGGCAAGGCGAAACTCGACGACCTGGTGGGCAAGTTGAAAGCGGTGAACCTGGAAGTGATCATCGCTATCGGCCACACCGACAGCATCGGCAGCGATGCCTACAACAAGAAGCTGTCGCTGCGGCGCGCCGACGCGGTCAAAGCGTACCTGGTGAGCAAAGGCATCGAAGCCAACCGTATTTACACGGAAGGCAAAGGCGAGTCGCAGCCGATCGCCGACAACAAGACCAAGGAAGGCCGCGCCAAGAACCGCCGCGTCGAAATCGAGGTGGTGGGTTCGC
>JADGRR010000331.1 GCA_017880745.1 Burkholderiales bacterium | reverse complement strand
GCCCGAACGGCACCTGCCCGCGCCAGTAGCGGATCATCAGGTAGCCGCCGACCATGCCACCCAGGTGGGCGAAATGCGCGACCCCGGAATTCATCACCCAGACACCCTGGTAGAGCTCGAGCAGCCCGTACAGCGCCACCAGGTAGCGCGCTTTCATCGGGAGCACGAAGAAGAGCAGGATGATGCGATTCGGAAACATGATCGCGAACGCGAGCAGCAGGCCGAAGAGGCCGCCCGAAGCGCCGACGGTCGGGTAGGAGGTGCCCATCAACGCGGTGACGATCAGCTGGGTGAGAGCCGCCGCCAGCACGCTCGCGGCGTAGAACTGCAGAAAGCGTTTCTCGCCCCAGACGCGTTCGAGCTCCGAGCCGAACATCCACAGGCCGAGCATGTTGAAGAACAGATGCTCGAAGCTGCCGTGCATGAAGGCATAGGTGACGACCTGCCAGGGCAGGAAGTTCGGGCCGATCGGCCAGAGCGCGAAAGACGCTTCGACGCCGCTGCCGAGCATCGGTAACAGGAAATACACCGCCACGTTGATCAGCAGCAGGGCGCGGGTGACGGGTTGCAGCTGGGGCATGCGAGGGGGTCCGAAAGACTGCGTGGAACGTGGTGCCGGAGGCCGGAATCGAACCGGCACGGTGTCGCCACCGGCAGATTTTGAGTCTGCTGCGTCTACCGATTTCGCCACTCCGGCCGATGAATGGGCGCTGCGTAGAACGGGGCGGATTATCGCACCAGCACGGCCGCGAGCACTCTTTGCGACAATGCCGCGAGGAGTTTTCATGAGCGAAGCCGCGCCGCGCTACCCCACCGTCGAAGACACCATCGGCAACACCCCGCTGGTGCGCCTGGTGCGCGTTGCGGGCGCCGACAACGAGGCCCGCGGCAACGTGATCCTCGGCAAGCTCGAGGGCAACAATCCGGCCGGCTCGGTGAAGGACCGGCCCGCGATCAGCATGATCCGCCGCGCCGAGGAACGCGGCCGGATCAAGCCCGGCGACACGCTGATCGAGGCGACTTCGGGCAACACCGGCATCGCCCTCGCGATGGCCGCGGCGATCCGCGGCTACCGCATGCTGCTGATCATGCCGGAAGACCTGAGCATCGAGCGCGCGCAGACGATGAAGGCGTTCGGCGCCGAGCTGATCCTCACCCCGCGCTCGGGCGGCATGGAGTACGCGCGCGACCTCGCCCTGCAGATGCAAGGCGACGGCAAAGGCGTGGTGCTCGACCAGTTCGCGAACGACGACAACCCGCGCATCCACTACGAAACCACGGGCCCGGAGATCTGGCGCGACACCGGCGGGCGGGTCACCCATTTCGTCAGCGCGATGGGCACCACCGGCACCATCACCGGCACCTCGCGCTTCCTGAAGGAAAAGAACAAGGACATCTGCATCGTCGGCGCCCAGCCGACCGAAGGCTCGCGCATCCCGGGCATCCGCAAGTGGCCGCAGGAATACCTGCCGAAGATCTACGACCCGACATGGATCGACGAGATGGTCTACGTGGCCCAAGCCGATGCGGAGGAATTCGCCCGGCGCCTGGCCCGCGAGGAAGGGCTCTTTGCCGGCATATCGGCGGCGGGTGCATGCTGGGTCGCGTTGCAGGTCGCCAGGCAGGTCGAGAACGCGACCATCGTGTTCGTGGTCTGCGACCGCGGCGACCGCTATCTCTCGACCGGCGTGTTCCCGGCCTGAGCGCCCGAGTCGATGCGATGAAGCACGAGGTCCGGTTCTGCTCGAACTGCGCGACCGAGCTCGCCTGGCTGTCGCTCGAAGAAGACGGCGGCGCGAAGTCGCGGCTGCGCTGCGCGGCCTGCGGCTTCACTCACTGGAACAATCCCACGCCCGTGCTGGCTGCGGTGATCGAGCTCGCCGATCGCGGCGGCCAGGTCCTCCTCGCGCGCAACGCGGCGTGGCGGGGGCGCATGTTCGCGCTGATCACCGGTTTCATGGAGGCCGACGAGTCGCCCGAGGAAGGCATCGTGCGCGAGGTCGCCGAGGAGACCTCGCTCACGGTCGACTCGACCAACCTGATCGGCGTCTACGAGTTCAAGCGCATGAACCAGGTCATCATCGCCTACCACGTCGTCGCGCGCGGCGAGATCGTGCTCTCGCCCGAACTCGCCGAGTACAAGCTGATGGCGCCCGAGCAGATCAAATGCTGGCCGGCCGGCACCGGGCGCGCCGTCGCCGACTGGCTGAGGTCGCGCGGGATCGAGCCGCAGTGGATGTCAGGTTCAACTTGGGGAGTCCCCAAACCCATAACAGCAGCTGCGGACACTCGCTAAAAGCGTCCAAACTCCCGAGGCGCGTTCAATAGAGTGGCCGTCCCGAACTAAGCAACCTGTAGCTCTTGTCCGCTGCCCGTTGGCCGAAGCGTGGTCCCACCGGCCCCGAACCGCTTGCCAAATGGGCCGAGGTCCTGTTTGTCCGAAGTGCTTCGGTTGTACTTGAACGAGCAAACCGAGGTTCGTGCTCGCCTCCTTGCGGGGTTGGCGATGGCCGCGCATACGTAAAATTTAACGCGAGCCTTGCCCGGCGGGCCGGAGGACTCAAAGATTTCAAAAAGTGAACGGCATCCTGACCGTCAGAGTGACGTCCGGCGTATCGCGCGTCAGGCCCGCGCCGAGCGACACGTTCAACGTTCTCTTTTCGCTCAGTCGATACGAATAGCCGAGCAACAATGTACCCAACTGCAGGCGGACCGCATCGGCGGCGTACTGTCCATCCAACTTCGTCTTGCCGACCGAAGCGTGGTCATAGCCGATGCTGAACGAAGACTTCTCGTTGAGCCCCAACCCCATGCCGAAATTGAATCCAAAGATGCCCCCCGGGGACACCTTGCCCAAGAACTCGGGACCGAGATCGGTGTTGCGTGACACGTCGTTCCGGCTAAACGTGTGCAGGTAGCTGACGGTTCCGAAAAACACCGCCGGGTCGGATGGGTACAGCATGGTGAGCGCCGGCTGCAGACCGTAGAAGCCCGACCCGGTGGGCAGCTCGGTTTGAATTCCGTCACTGCGAAAGCCAAGCACCGTCTTCGACGTCTGGACCTCGAACGGGTCCTTTCCGGTTCGCGATTTGAAGCGCAAGCTGCCGATGTAGTAGGGCCTGTCGAGGCCGCCATCGTTGAACTGGTAGCGTCCGGTCAGTTCGACGTCGCCGATGCCCTGGCCGGTGGAATCAAACACCGTCGAGTTCGTTGCGGCACCCTGAAGGAACTCGCGCCCGATACCCGTATCGGCACGATATACGTAGGGCAATTTGGCCTCGAGCTCGAAACGGTTGCTGATGCCGACTCGCCCGGTAAGCGCTCCAGTAAACGTGGTGCGCCTAACCTCGCGGATGTCGATCACGCCGACAAGGATCGCCGGAATGACGGTATAGCCGACGAGCGCGACGCGGTTGCTCGACGAATACGCGTACTGCAGCGAGGGCTCAAGCACGTACTTGCCTTTAGGCGTCAGCACCCCGGGCTGCTCAAAGATCGGCGCCACCTCTGGGCGGCGTGTCGCTTCATCTGGAGGTTGGCCCACAGGTGCAGGCGCTTGAGCCACTTGCTGGCCGCCTGGCGAACCCGCGCCGCCGCGCTGCGCGGCGAGCGCCTCGTTGCCGAGCGCGCGGCGCATCTCGTTGAGACTCGCCTCCTGTTCGGCGAGCGAGCGCTTCAGCGCATTGAGCTGAAGAGTCTGTTCGTCGATGCGCTGCTTAAGCGACGTGAGCCGCGCGGCGGGGTCTTCGGATGGGTCGTTGGTTTGTGCCGGCGCCGCCGCACCGATGAATGCCATTGCCGAGCAGCCGATCGTTCCGACCGACAGCAGTCGATTTCTCTTGGTCAATTGCGCCCCCCATCACATGTTGAGCCAGCTGCTCGCCAACGTGGCAAGCAACCCCCATGCCGCGAAGTATGGCGTTTCCCGGGGAGGTCAGACCGTGACATTCTGCACACTTTGCACCGAAAGCGACCCCCTCATTCGAGGGTTTGCGGTGGCAGTGTCATTCTGTTGCCTTACCGTAGTAGCTTGAGTCAGTCGCCACCGCATTCATCGGGATCGATCGGTGCGGAGATGGCGCGTAGGGGCGATGGGAATGTCAACCAAGAAGATCCTGTGCATAGGAGTGCCGAGTGTGGTAGGGGCGATTTGCGACCATTTGTGCGCGGCGGATTGGGAAGTTCATCGAGCGGCCGACCTGCCTGCCGCGAAGCGCTTGCTGACGCAACATCGCTTTGGGGTGGGGCTGCTCGTGCACCCCGACCTGGACGATACGGCATGCGCTGAGCTCGACTCGTTTTTCGCCTCAGGTGGA
>JADGRR010000330.1 GCA_017880745.1 Burkholderiales bacterium | reverse complement strand
TGGCGGAAGACGAGCTCGGCGTGCCGCAGGGTTCGATCAGGGGCACCGTACTGATCGAGACGGTGCTCGCTTCGTTCGAAATGGACGAAATCCTGTGGGAACTGCGACAGCACTCCGCGGGACTGAACATCGGCCGTTGGGACTACATGTTTTCATGCATCAAGAAATTCCGTTCACACAAGGATTTCTGCCTCGCTGACCGCGTCCACGTCAGGATGACCGCGCGTTTCATGCGCGCCTACGCGCTGTTGCTGGTCAAGACTTGTCACCACAGGGGCGCGCCGGCCATGGGCGGAATGGCGGCGCAGATCCCGATCAAGAACGACCCCGTGGCCAACCAGGCGGCGCTGGACAAGGTGCGCGAGGACAAGCTGCGCGAGGTGACAGACGGCTGCGATGGCACCTGGGTAGCGCACCCGGGCCTGGTGCCGATCGCGAAGGAAGTGTTCGATCAGCACATGCCGCGGCCCAACCAATACGACAAGCAGCGTCCGGACGTTAACGTCACGGCAAAGGACCTGCTCGACTTCGAGCCGGAAACGCCGATCACCGAGGCAGGCCTGCGGTACAACATCTCGGTCGGCATCCAGTATCTCGGCGCGTGGCTCGCCGGCAACGGCTGCGTGCCAGTATTCAACCTGATGGAGGACGCCGCGACCGCGGAGATTTCGCGCTCGCAGATCTGGCAATGGATCCGGTCGCCCAAAGGCGTGCTCGACGACGGCCGCAAGGTGACCAAGGACTTGTTTCGCAGCCTGCTTGCCGAGGAACTGCCCAAGGTGAAGATCTATCTGGGTGAAGCGGCTTGGAAGGCGGGCAAGTACGAACAGGCCGCGGAGTTATTCGCCAGGATCACCACCGATGACAATTACGTCGAGTTCCTCACCCTGCCGGCGTACGAGTTGATCGACTGACAAGGCTCTATCATCGCAGAAGCCCAAACTTCTGCGCTTCTTGATTCAAACCGCGATTTCTGCGACGACCGGTGCGTGGTCGGACGGGCGTTCGTTTCCGCGCGGTTCGACGTCGATCGAGCAACTGGCACAGTTCGCCGCGAGGCTGGCGCCGAGCAGGATGTGGTCGATGCGCAGCCCCAGATTGCGCTTGAAGCCGTTCATGCGGTAGTCCCACCAGGTGAAGGATTTCTCCCGCTGCTCGAACAGGCGGAAACTGTCCCTGAAGCCCAGCTCGATCAGGCGCCGAAATGCATCGCGCTCCGGCGGACTCACCAGGACTTGGCCCTCCCAAGCTTTCGGATCGTGTACGTCGCGATCCTCCGGCGCGATATTGTAATCGCCGAGAACGGCCAGGCGGTGGTGCGCCGCCAGTTCCTGCGCGAGCCACGCGGAGAACGCTGCGAGCCAATTGAGTTTGTACTGGTATTTCTCCGAATCGACGCTCTGTCCGTTGGGAACGTAGGCGCAGATCAGGCGAACGCCGCCGACATCGGCGCTGATGACCCGGCGCTGCGGGTCATCGAAGCCGGCGATGCCGCTGACAACGTTGGCGGCGGGCTCCCGGCTGAGAATGGCGACACCGTTATAGGTCTTCTGACCCGAAAACGCAGCCGAGTAGCCCGCTGCCTGGAGCTCGGCTCTGGGAAAACTGGCATCCTCGAGCTTGAGTTCCTGCAGGCACAGCGCATCCGGGCGGTGCTTGTCCAGCCACGCGACGACCTGTGGCAGGCGCACCTTGAGCGAGTTGACGTTCCACGTTGCTATGCGCACGACAAATATATCTCTTTGTATTGTAGATCTATTATATTCTTTGCCCAGGCCTTGCCAATAAACGGCGGATTTTTCGGGGCCGCGAAGCGGATGGTAGCCTAAGCGGCAGAGTCCTACCTGCCGCAATAAGATACGCGGACTGGCGGCTGTCTCCTGGCGGCTTCGCGCTTGTTCAAGATCCGTCACGGTCGGCGCAACAGGCGTTCTCCGTCCCTTCATTTGATGCCGGTCAAACTGGCGCAGTTGCAGAACTGCTAACCTGAGCGCTCCCGGAGTACCCGGGTTAATCGGGTTTTCAAAACCACCCTGGTCATGGCATTTCCCCAAAGCGAGAGCGAATTCCGATCCCTTCCGAACCTTGATGAAGGGTAAGGGAAAGAATGCGCTCGAGAACGCTCAAGTTCAAAGTCGTGTTCTACCTGGCGCTCGCCCTGACGCTGGCGATGCTCGTATTCACCCTGCTTGTCGTGCGGCATCAGCGCGATGAACTGTTGCGCGAGGCCGTGAGCCACGTTGCCCAGATTTCCGAGGTGATCAAGAAGAGCACCCGATTCGCCATGCTTACGAATCAGCCCGCCTATGTGGACAGCATCATTCGGGACGTGGGCAACCAGGGAAGCATTGAAAAGGTCAGGATATTGAGCAAGGACGGGACCATCATTCATTCCACGTACCTGCCTGAACTCGGGATGAAGGTCGACCGGAAGGCCGAAGCCTGCATCCTCTGCCACCGGACCGAGGCGCCCCTGGAGCAGGTTCCGCAGAGCCAGCGCTCCCGCATCTTCGCCACCCCGGAGGGGCGGCGCATGCTGGGCAGCATGGACGTGATCCGCAACGAGCCCTCCTGCTACACGGCGAATTGCCATCAGCACAGCAAATCCACGTCGGTCCTCGGCGTCCTTGACATCGTCTATTCGCTCGACGACATCGACCGGAAGATGCGCACCAGCGCAATCACCATGGCAGCCTTGTCCCTCGGGTTCATCGTCATTGCCGCCCTCAGTGTGGGCCTCTTCGTGCACCGCCTGGTCTATGTGCCCCTGCGGGATCTGGAAACCGGGGCGAAGCGGCTCTCGGCGGGGAATCTGGAACAGACGATCCCGGTGCGCAGCGAGGACGAGTTCGGTCAGCTGGCGGCATCTTTCAACGCCATGACCGTGGCCCTCAGAAATTCCCAGTCGGAACTGCGGGAATGGGGTCATACGCTGGAGCAGAAAGTGGCAAAAAGGACCCAGGAACTGCGCGTTGCCGAGGCCGAAACCGCGCGAACGGAAAAGCTGGCTTCGGTCGGATTGCTCGCCGCCGGAATCGCGCATGAGCTGAATAACCCGTTGACCGGCGTACTCACCTTCACCACCCTCCTGCGAAAAAAGATGCCCGACGGAAGCGCGGACGCGGAAGACCTGGATCTGGTGATCAGGGAGACCAAGCGCTGCGCCACGATCATCCGCAGGCTTCTCGATTTCGCGCGCGAGAAGGCGCCGGAAAAGAAATTCACCGACCTCAACCAGGTCATCGAGGAAACCGCGCGCATTATCGAACGGCCGGCGTCATTTCGCGATATCGAGATCGCGATGGATCTCGACCGGAAGCTGCCCCCGGTCTGGGTCGACGCCGACCTGATCAAGCAGGTCATCATGAATATGCTCGTCAACGCGCAACACGCGATCGAGCACGAAGGCAACATCACCGTTCGCAGCCGCCGGTTTCCGCAGCCGAAGAGCCCCGAACCGGGCATGGAGCCGGTGCCCATGGCGGAAATATCGATCATCGATACCGGGTGCGGAATCCCGGAGAAAAACCTCAAGCGGATTTTCGATCCCTTCTTCACCTCGAAGGAAGTGGGCAAAGGGACGGGGTTGGGGCTGTCCGTCAGCCACGGCATCGTCAGGGCCCACGGCGGGGCAATCGAAGTGGAAAGTACGGTCGGTAAGGGGTCCACCTTCCGCATTTACCTCCCGCTAGAACCCCCAGCGGGAGAGGCGGAAAGCAGCAGGAGCAATCAATGAAAGCCCGGATACTGGTAGTTGACGACGAAGAAATTGTCATCAGGAGTTGCCTGCGCATTCTGGGTGAGGACGGCGATTGCGAGGTGGAGGCGGTCCGGGACGGCCTGGACGCACTGAAGAAAATCGACGACAGTCATTTCGACGTGATTATCCTGGACATCATGATGCCCAAGATGGACGGCATGGAAGTGCTGCAGAGGGTGAAGGAGACGCACCCGGATATCGACGTCATCATGGTCACCGGGCTGTCCCAGATCGAGACGGCCGTGCGCTCAATGAAGCTCGGAGCCTTCGACTACCTGCCCAAGCCCTTCGACCCGGACGAACTCAAGCTGGTGGTAAAGCGCGCGCTGGAGAGGCGGCAACTGCTGCAGGAGAACCTCGAGCTCCGAAGCGAGGTCAGTTCCAAGTACCGTTTCGAGAACATCATCGGCGCCAGCCCGCAAATGCAGAACGTCTATCGCCTGATCGCAAAGTGCGCGCCCACCAACAGCACTGTCATGCTCACCGGGGAGAGCGGCACCGGCAAGGAACTGATCGCACGCGCCATCCACTACAACAGCCTGCGCAAGGACAAGCCCTT
>JADGRR010000329.1 GCA_017880745.1 Burkholderiales bacterium | reverse complement strand
GAGTTCTTTCATTTCTTTTTCATTCACGAGCACTTCGAGCGCTTTCTGACCAAGGTGCACGGTCGCTACCAGCCGCCCTACTACTTCATTCCGGTGCTGCTGGCGGGCATGCTCCCGTGGACCGTCACCCTCGTCGACGCGCTGGCGCACGCCTGGAAACGCGAGCCGCAACAGCGCTTCCAGGCGCAGCGCTTTCTGCTTCTGTGGGCCGCGGTGGTGTTCGTGTTCTTCTCCGCCTCGAGCTCGAAGCTCGTGTCCTACATTCTGCCCATGTTCCCGGCGCTCGCCCTGCTCACCGGCGTGCGCCTGACGCAGCTCGGGAAGCGCACACTCGCGTGGCAGACGATGTAGGCTGCGCTTGCGGGCATCGCCCTGCTGGCGCTCCTGCCCGGCATCGAGCGTTTCGCCAGCCGCGAGGTGCCGGCCGATCTGTTTCGCGATTACGCCGCCTGGCTGATCCCGGCCGGAGTGCTGCAGATTGCCGGCACGGCGACCTGTGCCTGGCTCGCGTCGCGCGGTCGCACCGCCGGTGCGCTCGTTCTATTTGCGGCGACCGGCCTCGCGTTCGCGCAGCTCGTATTGAGCGGCCACGAAAGCCTGTCCACGGCCAATTCCGCGTATCATATCGCCCAGAAAATCAAACCTGAATTGAAGCCCGGCATGCCCTTCTACAGCGTCAACACCTACGACCAGTCGTTGCAGTTCTATCTTCAGCGCAGCACCACCATGGTGGCGTACAAGGACGAACTGGGTTTCGGCATCGAGCAGGAACCGCACAAATTCATCCCGGATCTGGCCCAGTTCGAAAAAACCTGGAACGCCGAGCACGAAGCGCTGGCGCTGATGTCGCCCGACGCCTACGCGATGTTCCGCGTCAAGGGCCTGCCGATGCGGCTCGTCGCCCGCGACACGCGCCGGATCATCGTCGCCAGAGGTCTCGCCGCAAATCCATGAACGTCGTCAGTTTCTCGCTGCTCATGCTGGGCGTGTTCCTCAACGCCATGGCCCAGTTGCTGCTCAAGGCCGGCACCAACGCGGTCGGGCACTTCGAATTCAACGCGGGCAACATCGTTCCGGTGGGCATGAAGCTTGCGCTGGAACCGCACATCATGGGCGGCATGGCCTGTTACGTCGTGAGCCTGGTCGTGTGGATCATGGGCCTGTCGCGGGTCGAGGTTTCGATCGCCTATCCGATGCTCTCCGTGGGCTACCTGCTCAACGCCGTCGCGGCCTGGTACCTGTTCGGCGAGGCGGTCAGCGTGACGCGCCTCGTCGGCATCGGCGTCATCATCGTCGGCGTCTATATCGTCGCGCGCTCCTGATGAACCACTTATTTGACAACTTGCCCCGCGTCGATGACGCCGCGATCATTGCGGTTGCGAACGGCTTGCGCGCGGTCGTCGCGCTTTCCTGATGGACTACCTCCCTTTCACCCGGCCCTCGATCGACGAGGAGACGATCGCGGGCGTGGCCGACGTGCTGCGCTCCGGCTGGATCACCAGCGGCCCCTGCGTCAGGCAGCTGGAGCAGGAACTGTCGCAGTATTTCGGCGGCCGCGAGGTGCGCGCGATGAGTTCGGCCACCGGCGCGCTGGAAATCGCCCTCAGCGTCGCCGGCGTGCAGCCCGGCGACGAAGTCATCACCACGCCGCTTTCCTGGGTGGCCACGGCCAACGTGGTCCTGCGTGCCGGCGCGAAGCCGGTGTTCGTCGACGTCGACGCCGACACGCGCAATATCGACCTCGAGCGCATCGAAGGCGCGATCACGGGCAGGACCCGCGCGCTGCTGCCGGTGGATATGGCCGGGTTGCCGGTGGATCGCGACCGGCTGTACGAGGTCGCCCGCCGCCGCGGCTTGCGCGTGATCGAGGACGCGGCGCAAAGCATGGGGGCCACGTGGGGTGGGCGCCGCATCGGCAGCTTCGGCGATCTGGTGGCGATCAGCTTTCACGCCAACAAGAACATCACCAGCGGGGAAGGCGGCTGCCTGGTGCTCACGGACGCGGCGGAAACCGATCTGTGCACCCGGCTGCGCCTGCAAGGCGTGGTGCGCCTGCCCGATGGCAATCAGGAAGTCGAGGTCGCGGGGGGCAAGCACAATCTCACCGATATTGCGGCGCGCATCGGCTTGGGCCAGATGAAATACCTGGAGACTTTCACCGAACGGCGCCGCCTGCTCGCGCGGCGCTATTTCGAGCGCTTCGACACGGACTCGGGCTGCGTGCTGCCTGTTGCCGATTTCGCGAACTGCAACTGGCATATGTTCCAGGTATTGCTGCCGCTGGCGCGCATGCGCATCGACCGCGGCGGGTTTATCCAGGCGATGCACCAGCGCGGCATCGGCGTCGGGGTGCACTATCCGGCGATGCACCTGTTCGGGCTGTACCGCAAACTCGGCTACAATCCGGGGGACTTCCCGCAGGCGGAACGCATCGGCGGCACCACCGTGACGCTGCCCCTGTTCCCCGGCATGGCGGACGCCGACGTCGATCGCGTCTGCGCGGCGGTCACCGAAATCATCCGGGACAATAAGCAATAAACGTCGCAAAATGAACATCGAGCTCTCGGTCGTGATACCGGTCTACAACGAGGAACAAGGCCTCGCGGCCCTGTTCGCGCGCCTGTACCCGGCGCTCGACGCATTGCGCGTCCCGTACGAGATCATATTCGTCAACGACGGCAGCCGCGACCGCTCTGCCGCCATCCTGCGCGAACAATTCCAGCAACGCCCCGATGTCACCCGGGTGATCCTGTTCAACGGCAACTTCGGCCAGCACATGGCCGTCATGGCCGGCTTCGAGCACGTGCGCGGCCTGCGCATCGTCACCCTGGACGCGGACCTGCAGAACCCGCCTGAGGAAATCGGCCGGCTGATCGCCAAAATGGACGAAGGCTACGACTACGTCGGCAGCATCCGCCGCATGCGCCAGGACAGCGCCTTCCGCCGCGTCGCTTCCAAGGCGATGAACCTGGTGCGCGAGCGCATTACGCGCATCCGCATGACCGACCAGGGTTGCATGCTGCGCGCCTACAGCCGCGAAATCATCGACGCCATCAACAGTTGCCGCGAGGTCAGCACTTATGTCCCGGCGCTCGCTTACACCTTTGCCCAGCGCCCGGTGGAAATCGAGGTCGAGCACGAGGAGCGCGCGGCGGGCGAATCCAAGTATTCGCTGTATCAGCTGATCCGGCTCAACTTCGATCTGGTGACCGCGTTTTCGCTGGTGCCGCTGCAGATGTTCTCGCTCGCCGGAATGCTGATTTCCCTGCTGTCCATCCTGTTCGTGGGCTACCTCGCGCTACGCCGGCTGCTGGTCGGCCCGGAGGCCGAAGGCCTGTTCACGCTGTTCGGCATTGTCTTCTTCCTGCTCGGCATCGCCCTGTTCGGCATCGGTCTCCTGGGCGAATATGTGGGCCGCATTGCCCAGCAGGTGCGCCATCGGCCGCGCTATCTGATCGAGGCGATGCTGGAGCGGCGCGAGACGGACACAGCGCCGCCGCGCCGCGACCCGGCTATCGAGCGCGCGAGTAGCGGGGCTTGAACTGAGACACCATCTGGCTGTCGCTGCCCGCTTGCGCGCCCTCCCGCTTCGGCTTCCATGACCGCGACCGCCGTCGTCTTCGCCTACCACAACGTCGGCGTGCGTTGCCTTTCGGTGCTGCTCGCCCAGGAGGTGCAGGTAATGCTGGTGGTAACGCACCGCGACAATCCGCGCGAGACCATCTGGTTCGACAGCGTGGAAGAACTCGCTCGCGCGCACGCCCTGCCCGTGATCACGCCGGAAGACGCAAACGACCCGGCGGTGGTCGCGCAAATCAGAGCGCTCGAGCCCGATTTCCTGTTCTCCTTCTACTACCGCAACATGCTCGGGCCCGAACTGCTCGCCCTGCCCCGGCGCGGCGCATACAACATGCACGGCTCGCTCCTGCCCAAGTACCGCGGGCGCGTGCCGGTAAACTGGGCCGTGATCATGGGCGAGCGCGAAACCGGCGCCACGCTGCACCAGATGGTGGCCAAGCCTGATGCCGGCGGCATCGTCGGCCAACAGGCCGTTCCCATAGGGCCGGAGGATACCGCGGCCGAGGTGTTCGCCAAGGTCACCGCGGCGGCGGAACAGCTGCTCGCACGGGCGCTGCCCGGCCTCGTCGCGGGCAGCGCCCGCATCACGCCGCAGGACCTCGCCCAAGGCAGCTATTATGGCGGGCGCAAGCCCGAAGACGGCCGCATCGACTGGGGCAGGAGCGCGCGCGAGGTGCACGATCTGGTGCGCGGCGTCGCCCCGCCGTATCCCGGGGCGTTTACGCGCATCGGCGCAACGAC
>JADGRR010000328.1 GCA_017880745.1 Burkholderiales bacterium | reverse complement strand
ATGCTCCATTACAATTTTCCCCCGTACGCCACCGGTGAGACCGGGCGCGTGGGTTCGCCCAAGCGGCGCGAAATCGGCCACGGGCGCCTGGCGAAGCGCGCGCTGCTGGCGACGCTGCCCTCGGTGGAGGAATTCGGCTACAGCATGCGCGTGGTGTCCGAGATCACCGAGTCGAACGGCTCGAGCTCTATGGCCTCGGTGTGCGGCGGCAGCCTGGCACTGATGGACGCCGGAGTGCCGATGAAGGCGCACGTGGCCGGCATCGCCATGGGCCTGATCAAGGACGGCAACCGCTTCGCCGTGCTTACCGACATCCTCGGCGACGAAGATCACTTGGGCGACATGGATTTCAAGGTGGCCGGCACCGAAAACGGCGTCACCGCGCTGCAGATGGACATCAAGATCGAGGGCATCACCAAGGAAATCATGCAGGTGGCGCTGTCGCAGGCGCGCGAAGGCCGCATGCTGATTCTGGAGAAGATGACCGCCGTGCTGCCTTCGTCGCGCTCGGACATTTCAACTTTTGCACCGCGCATCATCAAGATCAAGATCAATCCGGACAAGATCCGCGACGTCATCGGCAAGGGCGGCGCGGTGATCCGCGCGCTGACCGAGGAGACCGGCACCACGATCGACATCGAGGACGACGGCACGGTCAGCATCGCCTGCATCAGCGCCGAGGGCGGGGAACTGGCCAGGAAGCGTATCGAGGCGATCACAGCCGACGTGGAAGTGGGCAAGGTCTATGACGGCACGGTGCTCAAGCTGCTTGACTTCGGCGCCATCGTCAGTGTGCTGCCGGGCAAGGACGGTCTGCTGCACATCTCGCAGATCAGCCAGCAGCGTGTGGCCAGCGTCGCCGACCATCTCAAGGAAGGGCAACTGGTCAAGGTTAAGGTACTGGAAGCCGACGACAAAGGACGCCTGCGCTTGTCGATGAAGGCGGTGGAGGCGGAGGCGCAGCAGCCGGGCGCAGCGCAGCCCAGCTGACTACGATTGCGTGGTAGGTAAGTAAGAAAGGACGCCGAGGCGTCCTTTTCTATTGGCCTGCCGATTACATTAGCAGAACAGTTTCGATGATAAAGAACGGCGGCATCGAGCCGCCGTTCCGTGCTATTGACGCAGACATGACCTGCCGCGTAGAGGCAGCTTAGTCTCCACTGAAAACAACTGGCGAGGTGTTACTTCGCCAGTTGCTTTTCCCGCAATTCATCGAGGGTCTTGCAGTCTATGCACAGCGTCGCTGTGGGGCGCGCCTCGAGCCGCTTCAGGCCGATTTCGACGCCGCAGCTTTCGCAATAGCCGTAGTCCTGGCTTTCGATCTTGGCGATCGTCTCTTCGATTTTCTTGATCAATTTGCGTTCGCGGTCGCGATTGCGCAACTCGAGCGCCATGTCCGACTCCTGGCTGGCGCGGTCGTTGGGGTCGGCAAATACCGTGGCTTCGTCCTGCATGGTGTGGACGGTGCGATCGATATCCTGCGACAACTCGACCTTAAGCGATTCCAGGATGTTGCGGAAATGCGCGAGTTGCTTCTTGTTCATGTACTCCTCCCCCTTTTTCGGAGCATAGGGAGGGAAGGTCTTATGGTGCAACAGTTGTTCTGCAGGCATATCAAACCACTCTCAGTTGAAAAAACGAAGGCGCTTTAATATCAGAAATCCAAGCGGGGGGCAAGTTTATTATCTTTCCCCCCTATTGCGCCACCGGGTTCCGCGTTGACCGCCGGAGTGTGCCAGAGTATCATACGCGACCGCTCGGGGTGTAGCGTAGCCTGGTAGCGCGCCTGCTTTGGGAGCAGGATGTCGGGAGTTCAAATCTCTCCACCCCGACCAATTGATTACCCGCTGCTACGCTTAGTGCGGGTATGTCGTGCGTAGCCCGAAGGGGGTGCCCGTAGCTCAACCGGATAGAGCACCAGCCTTCTAAGCTGGGGGTTGTGGGTTCGATTCCCGCCGGGCACGCCAGAGTCGTTTCTCGTTTCAATGGTGGCTGTAGCTCAGCTGGTAGAGTCCCGGATTGTGATTCCGGTCGTCGTGGGTTCGAGTCCCATCAGCCACCCCAAATCTTTCAACGTGTTACGACAATTTCTCCGAGTTCCTTTACGCCCGACGTAGCCCAATTGTGGCTGCTGCCTGGGCGCCAACAATGAGCCACACGCTCCAGCGCACTGCGCCACGCGGTGTAATTCGGGCAGCTATTCCGCCTGCCCCGAAGACTGGACACAAACTCAGGATGCTAGCGGACTTGCTCCTGCATCACGACCGCCGCCGCTGCGTTTAGCGGAACGCCGTTCGTCTTGCGCGCTGTCACCTGTTCCGGAGAAATCCAACCCAGCCGCGTTAAACCGTCCTCGCTCGATAAATATGGGGTGCGTACCGTAGGTCCAGATACGTCCAATTACGTACTGACAGTAGCTTTGGCCGTGAGTAACGTGGAAACCGTTGAAACAAACGCGGAAATACCGCGCCGGCTACGCAATTGCACCCAGCGATCGAGTACGTCCGGAAGACGGGAACCGGAGTGATCATGAATCAGGTGTTAGGAGGATGCCGGCGTGAAACTGCATCGGATAGAAAAGGCGAAGCAAGCATGGACCTAATCCGAGTTCGCGACCGACTCGATGCGGCAGTTCAATTGCCTGATGCCATGCGGCGGGCCTGCGCTGCGCGCGCAATGCACCAGATTCTGAGCGGCATGCTCGAAGCGCGGTCGGAATGAGCGCGTCGCTGCCTCTGGAAATCACCGGCAACGCAGTGGCCGCGGAGGAGTTTCGCTGGCCCGCTCCGCCGTACTTCGAGTTCGTGCACGAGCAGGAACGCTTCGACTGGGCCAATTGCCTGCTGATTTTCAGGGATGGCACAGGGGCAAGCGGACGCGTGAACAGCTTTGTGCCGGACGAAGGGCTGCTGACGTTCCGGCCGGATGGCGCCGGCGAAATCGTCACCGTGCCGTTTTCCGTTCTGCTGAAACTGCACTTGCGCCGGCCCGTCGAGCTGAAACGCGAAACGCCGTTGCCCGCCGTGACCGAGTCCGAAGCGCTGCCGCAGTCGGAGAGCCAGCCGTTTCGCATCGACTTGGCGAACGGCGGGATATTCGAGGGCGTGACCCTGGGCTACGTCAGTGCGTTGTGCGGCCTGTTCCTGTATTTGCCGCAAGCAAATGGCAGCATTGTCCGCTGTTTCGTGCCGGCGCACGCGGCCAAAGCTTGCAGCATCGATGCGCCCATCGGGCAGATCCTGATCAACCAGAAGGCTGTTTCGCCCGAAGCGGTAGGAGCCGCGCTCAACCTGCAGGCGATAATGCGCACACAAAGGTTCGACCAGTTTCTCACGCAGAATACGATTTCCGCCGAGGTGCCCGGCAGGATCCCGGCGCCCGAGTCCCAACGTCCCCGCGTGCTGTCCCTGTGCAAACCGCAAGGCGTCCGGGTCGAGGCCATTGAGAATCCGGGCAACAGCGCCATGATGCAGAAACTGCGCGCGATGACCGAAATCGGGATTGTCCCGGTGACTGCAGCGGCAGCGGCAGAGGACATTGGCACCTCGCTCAGGGGGCACTACGGTGCGGCCGTGAATGCCAGTACTGCAGCGCCCCCCATCGTCGATCGCAGAAAGAGCAGCCGGCTGGCGCCCCAGGCGGCGGACCCGGCGCGCAATGAAATCGGGGTGCATGAACTGGTTTCGCGCCTGGCGGCGGAGAGCGGCAACCAGGATATCGCCGAGCAGCAGGCCGCCAAGAGCGACAGTGCACTGGTGAAGCTGGTCAACAGGATAATTCTCGATGCGGTCGAGCAAAAAGCGTCCGACATCCATATCGAGGCGAACCTCGGGCCGAAGACGACGCGCGTTCGCTTTCGCAAGGACGGAACGCTGGTGAACTATCTCGACCTGCCGGCCCAGTTCCGCAACGCGGTGGTTTCCAGAATCAAGATCATGAGCCAGCTCGACATCACGGAGCGGCGCAAGCCCCAGGACGGCAAGATCGACTTCAGCCGGTTCGGCCCGGCGCCGGTGGAACTGCGGATCGCAACGGTTCCGACGACGGGTGGCCTGGAAGATGTCGTCATGCGCGTGCTCGTGGCAGGCAGTCCGGTCCCGCTAGGTGAACTCGGCCTGGACCAGGAAGCGCTGGAATCCGTCAACAGGCTCATGGCCAAACCGCACGGCTTATTCCTCGTCTGCGGCCCCACGGGCTCCGGGAAGACCACTACGCTGCATTCGTTGCTCGCGTTTCTCAATACCTTCGAGCGCAAGATCTGGACCGCGGAGGATCCGATCGAGATCACCCAGGCCGGGCTGCGCCAGGTCCAGGTCAATGCC
>JADGRR010000327.1 GCA_017880745.1 Burkholderiales bacterium | reverse complement strand
GTCCCCGGCGAGATGCCCGTGCACATCATTGATCTGCTTGAACAGATCCAGATCGAACACCACCAATCCGATGCCGGCCTTGGGATCGCGGTTGTGCGCGCTGATGGCGGCCTCGCACCAGTCGCTCATGTACAAGCGGGTGTTCAGGCCCGTAAGCGGGTCGCGAATGGCGGCTTCTACCAGTTTGGCTCCGTATACCCAGCGCTGGTAGAGGCTTACGCAACCCAGAAAAATGACCAGAGCCAGCAGCGAGAACATACCGGTGAATTCAGCCACGATTCCCCAATAGCGCGAAGCCGGAAGGTGCAGGTAGAGCCGCACGCCGAGTTCCCGAAAATAATACGATCTTTGCAGGAACGAGTGATCCGGAATATCGGTGAAATCGACGAAGCGAAGCCGCTCCGTAAGCGCATGCCCCGGCGTCAGGGAAATCGGGAATATTTCATTGCCATACTGGCGGCTCGCTTCCATCGCCTTGCGCGCCGCCTCGGGAATCGGTTGAATCGACTTGAACGCGAAGGCGGGCAACGGGGACACGACTACCACCCCGTTCTCGTCTGTGACGAGATCGAGTTCCTCCTCATCGCGCCAAAATTCCCCTATTCTGGATTGCAGCGCGTCGAATGAGAGCTTTGCCACGACAACGCCAAGAATCTCACCATTGACCGTCACCGGACGGGCGAGATAGTAGCCCACCTTGAAGCTGGTGACCCCTTTGGCAATATAGCGCCCGGTCCGGCCGGCGATCGCCTGTCGAAAGTACGGGCGGAATCCATAGTTCTTGCCGACGAACGAATCCTGCGCCCGCCAATTGCTCGCGGCCACGCAGGTGCCGCCCAGGTCCATCACATAAATCACTTCCACCTGAATGTTTCGGGCCGTTTCCTCCAGCACCGCGTTCAGTTCGCTTGCAGCGATTGAACTCGGCTGAACCAGCAATGCGCGCAGCGTCGTCGACGTCGCCAGGACTTCAGGCACCAACAAGGGGTTTTCCAACTCGCGTTGAAGAAGATTTCTGCGGCTGAGGCTGCTTCGATCGAATATCGATTCCAAACGCTCCAGGGCGGTGCGCTGGCCCTGCACGAACGCAGCCATCACGCCGGCAAGCAGAACAAGGACCAACACCATCAGCGACGCGAGGGGCCGATTTCTGACTGCGGTCGAGAGGCGATTGGGCTGGTTCAAGGGAGAGCATTGCCGATGGAGCGTCTTGGATTGTATTACGTTAGTCTTTCCTGGTGCGAGGTCATTCGATCCTCGAACAGGCTGGCAACCGGCGATTGAACGATTCCTTCCGGAGTGCACCGTGCAAAGGGGGGGCTTTCCGGCAAATGCAGCAGTCCCGGAAATTGCCTGCGCGGCATCGCTGTGCGAGCCCGGAGTTGAGGCTTGTGTGCGAGCGCATGTGTTAGGATAAGCAGAGACCACCGTGCACGTGACCCACGACCAGTCGGAGGCGCTGGCGCTCTCCGATCGCATCGCGGTGATGAACCGCGGCCGCGTCAGCCAGCCCGGCACGCCAGAGGAAATCTACGATCATCCGGCCGATCCTTTTGTCGCCGACTTCATCGGCAGCAGCAATTTCCTCAAGGGCCATATTCGCGGCGACTCGCAAGAAGGAAGGTTCACGGTTGAACTGCCGGCCGCAGCTATCCCGGCGCGCGCACGCTGTATCAGGTGGATGTGGGCGGGACCGCGCTGCGCATCGAGTCCGACGTGTTGTTCAACAGCGGGGAAGTCTGGGTGGAAATCCCGGAGACGAGCTGCGTGCTTTTCCCTGCGGAAGGAAGCGATTTGTCATGATTGCGTTTCAGCCCGATGCGAAATGCCCGCTCGACGGCATCGTCGTCCTGGATCTCACCCGCCTCGTGGCGGGCAACATGTTGAGCCTGCAGCTGGCCGATTTCGGCGCTGAAGTCATCAAGATCGAGGAGCCGGGCAAGGGCGACCCCTTGCGCGACTGGCGCGTGAAAGGCATCAGCGCCTACTGGAAGGTGTATGCGCGCAACAAGAAAAGCGTCACGCTCAACCTGCGCGAGGCCGAAGGCAAAGCGCTGCTGCTGCGGCTCGTGGAAAAAGCCGACGTGCTGATCGAGAACTTTCGCCCCGGCACGCTGGAGGCCATGGGCTTCGGGCCCGACGTGCTGCTCGCGCGCAATCCGCGCATCGTCGTGGTGCGCATTTCCGGCTGGGGGCAGGACGGGCCCTACAAGTTCCGGCCCGGCTTCGGCACGCTGGTCGAGGGCATGTCGGGATTCGCCGCGAGGAACGGATTCGAGGACCGCGAACCGGTGCTGCCGCCCCTGGCGCTCGCGGACATGATCGCCGGGCTGTACGGCGCCTTCGCCGTGATGACGGCGCTGCGCCATCGTGATTCCAGCGGCAGCGGCCAGGTGATCGACCTGCCGCTGCTCGATCCGATGTTCTCGGTGCTGGGTCCCGAGGCCGCCATTTACCAGCTGACCCACAAGATCAAGCCGCGCACCGGCAGCCGCTCCAACACCGCCTGTCCGCGCAACGTGTTCCCGACCAAGGACGGGCGCTGGATTTCGATGTCGGCTTCGATGCAGGCGATGGTCGACCGGCTGTACAAGGCGCTGGGCGTGCCGGAGATGTTAGCCGATCCGCGCTTTCGCACCAACGCCGACCGCGTGGCCAATGCCGAGGCGAGCGAGGCGCCGATTCGCGCCTTCATTTCGGCGCATACGCTGGCGGAAGGCATGGCGTTCTTCGAGGAGAACGAGATCACCGCTGCGCCCGTCTACGACATCGACCAGTTCATGGCCGACCCGCATGTCAAGGCGCGGAGAATCGTGGTGGACCTGCCGGACAAGGACATGGGCACGATACCGATGCATGCGGTCGTGCCACGCCTGTCCGCGTCCCCGGGCGCGCTGCGCCGTCCCGCGCCGGAACTGGGCGAGCACACCGCCGAAGTGCTGGGCCGCCTCGGCGTGGATGGGGCCGCGCAGCAGGACCTGAGCCGCCGAAAAATCATTTGAATCGAATCAAAGGAGCAGCGATGAGCGAGAACAGGAAATTGCCGATCTGGCGCTCGATGATGTTCGTGCCGGTGAACGTGGACAAGTTCGTCGACAGCGCGCACACGCGCGGCGCCGACGTGATCATCCTCGACCTGGAAGACAGCATCCTGCCGAAGGACAAGGAGCGCGCGCGCACGCTCGTCGCCGCGGCGGCGCCTAAGGTCGCCCGCGCAGGCGCTGACGTGGTGGTGCGCATCAACCGGCCCTGGCGGCTGTGCCTGCGCGATCTGGAGGCGGTGGTCAGCCGGGAGATCTGCGCGCTGATGCTGCCGAAGACGGAGAGCGCGGACCATGTGCGCATGGTGGCCGAAGTGCTGGACGAACTCGAGGCGGAGCGGGGGCTGCCGCAGGGCCACACCCAACTCGTGGCCATGATCGAGAGCGCCGCCGCGTTCTTCCGCGCGCAGGAGATCGCGGCCGCGCATGCGCGCGTCGTGGCCTTGACGCTGGGCGCCGAGGATTTCGCGCTGTCGGTGGGCATGGTGCCGGAAGCGGAGGGCCTCTTCTACCCGAAGCAGCAGATCGTGATCGCGGCGCGCGCCGCCGGCGTGCTGCCCTTGGGCTTTATCGGCACGGTTGCGGATTACAAGGACCTCGTCGCCTTCCGCGCCACCGCGCGCCGCTCGCGCCGCCTGGGTTTCATGGGCGCATCGGTGATCCATCCGTCGCAGATCGCGATCCTGAACGCCGAGTTCCGGCCAGCGCCGGAGGAAGTGCTGCAAGCGCGCAAGGTGGTCGCGGCGTTCGAGGCGGCCGCCGGCGGCAACCAGGGCGCGATCGAGGTCGACGGCAAGATGGTCGATATTCCGGTGGTGGAGCGCGCCCGGGGCACGCTCGCGCGGCACGAAGCGATCGAGCAGCGGACGAAGGCGCGCGGCTAATCCAGCAAGGCAGTAGTGGTATCCTTCCCGGCTGAGGAGAGACCACGTGGCGGATAAGCCTGAAGAACGCGCCCGCGCCGAGATCGACAGGCTGCTTGCGGCCGCCGGCTGGTCGGTGCAGTCCATGAGCGAAGCCAACATCCACGCTGCCAGCGGCGTGGCGATCCGCGAATTCCCGCTGAAAACCGGCCACGGCTTTGCCGACTATCTGCTCTACATCGACGCCCGCGCGGCCGGCGTCATCGAGGCGAAGAAAGAAGGCGTTACGCTCACCGGCGTGGAGCCGCAGTCGGACCGCTACGCCCAAGGTCTCCCCGATGCGCTGCCGGCCTGGAACCGGCCGCTGCCGTTCTCCTACCAATCCACCGGCGTCGAAACCTATTTCACCAACGGCCTCGACCC
>JADGRR010000021.1 GCA_017880745.1 Burkholderiales bacterium | reverse complement strand
CACCACTTCGCCCCATTCCGGATCGCCTTTGCCGACCACCGAGACTTCGCTCACGCCCGGGTGCAGCAGCAGCACCTCCTCCACCTCGCGCGGATAGACGTTGGAGCCGCCGGAGATGATCACGTCCTTGCTGCGGTCCTTGAGCGTGAGAAAACCCTCTTCGTCCAGGCTGCCGACATCCCCCGTGTGCAGCCAGCCGCCCCTTAATGTTTCCGCGCTCGCCGCTGGGTTGTTCCAGTAGCCCGCCATGACCGTATCGCCGCGCACCAGAATCTCGCCGATCGCGCCCGCGGGCAGCGGGCGGTCGTCGTCGGATGCGACCATGACCTCCAGGCCGGTGAAGGCCTGGCCGACCGAGGCCAGGCGCACTTCGTAGCGCGGATGGCCGGTGGCGGCATGGATGGCTTTGCCCATGGCGGTGATGGTCATGGGCGATTCGCCCTGGCCGTAGATCTGCGCGAGCTTGTAGCCGAAGCGCGCCATCGCCGCCTTGCAATCGGCCACGTACATCGGGCCGCCGCCGTAGACGATGGTCTTGAGATTGCGCGTGTCGGCGTCGCCGGGATGATCGACCAGGCGCTTGACCATGGTGGGCGCGGCAAACATGGTCACGCCGCGATGCGCCTGCAGCAGCGCGTAGATCTCGGGCGCGTCGAATCCGCCCGACTCGGGCACCACGTTCAGGCCCGCGTGCGCGACGTGCGGCAGCATGTAGAAGCCCGAACCATGCGACATCGGCGCGGCGTGGATGATGGCATCGCCCGGCGCGATCGCATCGACGTCGGAAAAATAGTTGAGGATCGCCGCCATCACGTTGCGCTGCGTGAGCGTCACACCCTTGGGCCGGCCGGTGGTGCCGCTGGTGTAGAACAGCCACGCCGGGTCATCGGCCGCGCGCACCGCGATGGGCATCGCCGCACCTGCTGCCAGCGCGGCGTAGCGCGGGCCGTCCGCGTCGATCACTTCTTCGAGGCAGGCCACGCTCGCCTGCAGCGGCGCCACCGCGCCGAACAGGTCCGCCGTGGCGAAGCACAGGCGCGCGCCGCTGTTCTGCAGGATGAATTCGAGTTCCCGCGGATGCAGCTTGGCGTTCACCGGCACCGCGCACAGGCCCGCATGCCAGCAGGCGAACAGCAACTCCACGTACTGCGGGCAATTCTTCATCACCAGGGCGACGCGCTCGTTCGGCGACAGGCGCAGGGCCAGCCCTGCCGCGAGGCGCGCGACCCGCGCAGCCAGCTCGGCGTAGCCGCAGGTCACGCGCTCACCGCGCGCGAGCGCAGGCAGCGTGGGATAGGCGTGCGCGCTGCGCGCGAGGAGTTGGGCGACGTTCACGCTCATGGCGCCTGACTGTAGCAAATTTTCGCCGCCGCGGGCGAAAAGCGCCGGGCCATCAGAGGCGCACTGCGGCGAGTGCCCGCACGGCGCGGGCGACTGGCGCGAGGGAACTGCAGAAACAAAAAGGGCAGGGATAACCCTGCCCAGTTGCTGCGAAGAAGGAAAGCTTACTTGTTTTCTGCGCCTTTCTTCATATCGTCTATTTTAGTCGCTTCTTTTTTGGCAGTTGCCGCTTTCCTCGCTTCTTTCTTCATTGCCTTCTTTTCTTTCTTTTCGGCTTTTTTCATTTCGCTTGTTTTCGTGTCGTCTGTTTTCTCGGCGGCGGCCTTCATGTGCGACGCGGCGAAAACGGAACCAGTGGAAACAACGAATACAGCAGCTACCAGAATCGACAGAATTTTGCTCATTTCATCTCCTCGTTGATGGTTTTGAATTACCGGCGCTCCCGACCGCCTCCGCCCATCGTCCCATCCAGCGGAGGCCGACGTCGATACCGCGGTGCAAGCATAGCGGTTAGGGCCGCAATGCCGGAATTGCCAATAACGGCCGACCCGGCAACGCGTTGACAGCCGTTGCTCGGCCCTGGCCGTACCGTACCGGAGTCTATAGAAAAAGCTCAGGACAATCAATGCTATACTTCTTTAGTCACGCCAAACGCCAGGCCCAGGCCGGCAAAATTTCGATGCATCCGACCTGACATGCGCCGCCTGCTCATCCCGGTTCTCGTTCTCGTCTGCGCTCTCGGCACCGGCGCGGCGCAGGCGGCACCCTATACCCCGCAGTCGGACAACGAGGTCCTCGAGCGCCTGCCGTTCAAAGCCTCGGCCGCCGAGGGCCGCGAATTGCGCCAGTTGCGCCGCGCGTTGGCGGAGCAACCGCAAAACATCGATCGCGCCCTGGCTTTGGCGCGCCGCTACTTCGATCTCGCCAGCGCGGAGGGCGACCCGCGCTACGTCGGCTATGCCGAGGCCGCGATCCGGCCCTGGAGCAACACCGCCGAGCCGCCGGTTGCGATCCTGGTCATGCGCGCGCTGCTGCGCCAATACCGGCACGAATTCGACGCGGCGTTAGGCGACCTCGCGCGCGCAGCGGAGCGCGATCCCGGCAATGCCGAACTCTGGTCCTGGCGCTCGGCCATCCTGCTGGTGCAGGCGGACTACCCGGGCGCGCGCGCGGCCTGCGACCAGCTCGCCCCGCTGGCAAGCGCGCTGCTCGCCACGGCCTGCACCACGGCGGTCGACGGGCTGACCGGGAAATCCGCAGAGGCCTACGCCGAGCTATCGAAGGCCCTGGCGCGCCGCCCCGACGCCGACCCCGACCTGAAGCTCTGGATTCAAACGCGGCTGGCGGAAATGGCCTTGCGCCAAGGCAAGGACGAGCTGGCCGAGCGCCATTTCAAGGCCGGGCTCGCACTGGGCGTCACCGACGGCTTCATCCTCGCCGCCTATGCCGATTTTCTGCTCGACCATAACCGGCCCGCGGAAGTGGTGCCGATGCTCAAGGATTGGGAGCGCTCCGACGTCCTGCTGCTGCGGCTGGCCCTGGCCGAGCAGGCGGCGAAGCTCCCGTCCGCGCCCGCGCACAGCGCCATGATGAAAGAGCGCTTCGACGCCTCCGCCATGCGCGGCGACAAGCTGCACCAGCAGGAAGAAGCGCGTTTTCATCTTTATTTGCAGGGCGACGCGCCGGGAGCGCTGCGGCTGGCGGCGGAGAATTACCGCTTGCAGCGCGAGCCGCGCGACGCGCGCATCCTGATGGAAGCGGCGCTCGCGGCGAAGCAATATGCCGCGGCGCAGCCGGCCATCGAGTGGCTCAGCGCGAGCGGCTACGAAGATCCCCTGTACGCGAAATTGGCGCAGCAACTCAAGGACGGCGCGAAATGAGCCGCGCTCTGGCGCTGCTGTTGCTGCTCGCGAGCCTCGCGGCCGAGGCGCACAAGCCGAGCGACAGCTACCTGCACCTCAAGATCGACGGCGCGCGGGTCACCGGGCAATGGGACATCGCGCTGCGCGACCTGGAGCAGGCAATCGGCCTGGACACCAACGGCGACGGCGAAATCACCTGGGGCGAGTTGCGCGCGCGCCAGGCCGACATCGCCGCCTACGCGCTCGCCCGCCTGAGCTTTTCGGGCGACGCAAAGAATTGTCCCCTGCGCGTCACCGCGCACGAGGTCGATCACCACAGCGACGGCGCCTACGAAGTGCTGCGCTTTGCCGCGGACTGCGGCAGCGCGCCGGCCGCGATCGAGATCGGCTACAGCCTGTTCTTCGATTTCGACGCCCAGCACAAGGGGCTGCTCAACCTCGAATATCTGGGCAGGATCCAGAGCCTGGTATTCACGCCGGAGCAATCGAAGCAGCGCTTCGTGCTCGGCGAGATGTCGGCTTTGCGGCAATTCCTGAGCTATGGCCGCGAAGGCGTGTGGCATATCTGGAAGGGCTACGACCACATCCTGTTCCTCCTTTCGCTGCTGCTGCCGGCGGTGCTGCTGCGCGAGCGGCGGCACTGGTTGCCGGTGGCGCGCTTCAGCGATGCGTTCTGGGATGTGTTCAAAATCGTGACCTCGTTTACCGTGGCGCACTCGATCACGCTGTCGCTGGCCGCGCTGGGTGTGATTTCGCTGCCTTCGCGGCTGGTGGAATCGGCCATCGCCGCCTCCGTGGTTCTGGCCGCGGCGAACAACCTGTGGCCGCTCGTCGGCGGCAGGCGTTGGGTGGTGGCCTTCGCCTTCGGCCTGATCCACGGCTTCGGCTTTGCCAGCGTGCTGACCGAACTCGGCCTGCCGCGCGATGCGCTGGTGCTGGCGCTGGTCGGCTTCAACCTCGGCGTGGAAGGGGGACAGCTCACGATCGTCGCGGCCTTTTTGCCGCTTGCTTATTATTTGCGCACGAGCTGGTTTTACCGGCGCGTGGTCTTGCTCGGCGGTTCGGTCGCGATCGTGGCCGTCGCCATGGTCTGGCTGCTGGAGCGCGCCCTTAACATGAAGCTGATTTCAGCCTGAACGCTGCGCCGCGAAACCCATACTCCGTCGCTATTGCCCCGTCTCTATTCCCCCGTCTCTATTCCCTATTGGCCCGTCTGTTCATGCTCGCATTTCGACCGCAATTTTCGCTATGCCTGCTGTTGCTGGGCGCCAGCGCGCCGCTCCTGGCCGACGGCCGGCATCCCGAAGCCGACGCCGTGATCGAGGTGACCGGGCATTACGCCAACGGCGTTGGCACTTCAGATACTGCCAGCCAGGGCTACATCACGCCGAAGCTGATCGAAGCCAAACCGCTGTTGCGCCCGGGCGAGGTGCTCGAATACGTGCCCGGCGTCATCGTTACCCAGCATAGCGGCGACGGCAAGGCGAACCAGTTCTTCCTGCGCGGCTTCAACCTCGACCACGGCACCGACTTTTACACCACGGTGGCGGGCATGCCGGTCAATCTGCCCACCCACGCCCATGGCCAGGGCTATTCGGATCTCAATTTCATGATTCCGGAACTCGTCGCCCGCGTCGATTACAAGAAGGGTCCGTACTTCGCCGAAGAAGGCGATTTTTCGTCGGCCGGCGCGGCGCATTTCCACTACCTCGACCGCATGAACGACAACCTCGCCAGCGCCACGGCAGGCGACTTCGGCTATCGCCGCGCACTGCTTGCCGGCTCACCCAAGTCCGAAATGGGCGATCTGCTGTACGCGCTGGAATTGGTGAACAACGACGGCCCCTGGGTCAATCCGAACGACTTTCACAAGGTGAATGCGGTGTTGCGCTACCACCATGGCGCGCGGGACGACGGCTACAGCCTCACCGCCATGCATTACCGCGGCAAATGGAACGCCACCGACCAGATCCCACAGCGCGCGGTGGACAGCGGCCTGGTTTCCCGCTTCGGCGCGATCGATCCGAGCGACGGCGGCGGATCGCAGCGCTCGAGCCTGTCCTACGATCTGCGCCAGCCAATGAAAGGCGGCGGCCAGTTCCAGATGGACGCCTATCTGATCAAGTCCCGCCTGCAACTGTTCTCGAATTTCACCTTGTTCCAGGACAACCCGGTCAGCGGCGATCAGTTCGAGCAGGGCGACAACCGCACGACCATGGGCATTACCCCAAACTGGCTCTGGACCGGAACGCTCGGCGAGATGCAAAGCGTGACCAAGCTCGGGTTGCAACTGCGCCGCGACAACATCGGCCGGATCGGCTTGTACGACACCGTGGCGCGGCAACGCCTGTCGACCACGCGCGAAGACCGGGTGCGCGAAACCGGCAGCGGCATCTACGTCGAGAACTCGCTGCAGTGGACGGAGAAATTCCGCAGCGTGGCCGGGCTGCGCGGCGATTATTTCGACTTCGACGTAGCGAGCAATCTCGCCGCGAATTCCGGCAGGAAAACTGCCGGCATCGCCTCGCCCAAGCTCAATCTCATTTTCGGGCCGTGGCACCAGACCGAGTATTTCCTGAGCGCGGGCAGCGGTTTTCACAGCAACGACGCGCGCGGCGCCGTGATCAGCCTCGACCCGAAAACCCTCGCCCCCGCGGCGCAGTCGCCGGCGCTCGCGCGCTCCGGAGGCGCGGAACTGGGCGTGCGCAGCGAATGGGTGCCGAATCTTCAAAGCTCGCTCGCGCTGTGGCGCCTCGCGCTCGCTTCGGAGCTGGTGTTCGCCGGCGACGCGGGAACGACACGGGCCAGCCGGCCGAGCCTGCGCCACGGGATCGAATGGTCGAACCGCTACCGCCCGCAGCCCTGGCTGCTGATCGATGCGGACATCTCCGCGTCGAAAGCTAAATTCACCGACGAAGATCCGGCGGGCGAGCGCATTCCCGGCTCGATCGACCGCGTTGCCGCGCTCGGCGTGACGCTGAACGAGCTCGGCCGCTGGTCGGGCACGATGCAGATGCGCTACTTCGGCCCGCGCCCGCTGATAGAGGATGGCAGCGTGCATTCGCGCAGCACCCAGCTGACCAACCTGCGCATCGGCTACAAGTTCGACAACAACTTGCGCCTCGGCCTGGACCTGTTCAACCTGTTCAACCGCCAGGCGAGCGACATCGATTACTTCTACGCATCGCAGCTGCGCGGCGAGGCGGCGCCGGTGAACGACGTCCATTTTCATCCGGTGGAACCGCGCAGCCTGCGGCTCACTCTGAGCGCCAATTTCTAATCTCTGTTCGAGACCATGATCGACCTGTCGATGCAACGCTACGCCCTGCTGGCACTCGCCGCCGCGGCGCTGTTCGGCGCGAGCACGCCGCTGGCGAAGCTGCTGCAGGCGGACATCACGCCGGGCCTGCTCGCGGGGCTGCTTTACCTCGGCAGCGGCGCGGGACTCGCACTGGTGAAACTTGCGCTGCGCCTCGGCCGGCACGCAGCCGAACCGCCGCTGCAGGCGAGCGACGTTCCCTGGCTCGCCGGCGCGGTCGCGAGCGGCGGCGTCGCCGCGCCGCTGCTCCTGATGTGGGGCCTCGCCGGCGCCAGCGCATCGGGCGTGTCGCTGCTGCTCAACCTGGAGGGAATATTGACGGCGCTCTTCGCCGCCCTCGTGTTCAAAGAAGCGGTGGCCGGGCGCATCTGGCTCGCCGCCTGCCTGATGCTCGCCGCCGGCCTGCTGCTCGGCTACGATCCGCGGGCGGGCTTCGGCCTGTCGCTGCGCACGCTCGCCGTCATCGCCGCCTGCGCGCTGTGGGCGCTGGACAACAACCTCACCCGCCGCATTTCGGCCGCCGATCCGGTGAACATCGCCATGATCAAGGGCCTTGCCGCGGGCGGCATCAATATCGTCGCGGCCCTCGCTTACGGCGCGAGCTTGCCGGCCGCGCTGCCGCTGGCGGGGGCGCTGACACTCGGATGGCTGAGCTACGGCATCAGCCTGGTGCTATATATCGTCGCCCTGCGCCACCTCGGCAGCGCGCGCGCCGCGTCGCATTTTTCCACCGCGCCTTTCATCGGCGCCGCGCTCGCGATCGCCTTGTTGGGCGAACCGGTGACGGCCGGCTTCGTGACGGCATTCCTGCTGATGATCGCGGCCACCTGGCTGGTGCTCACCGAGCAGCACGGGCACGCGCACGTGCATGAACCGCTCGTGCACGAACACCTGCACACGCACGACGCGCACCATCGGCATGCGCATCGCGGCGACGAGGGTCCCGAGCCGCATTCGCACCCGCACCGGCACGAACCCATCGCGCACAGCCATCCGCACCTGCCGGACCTGCATCACCGGCATCCGCACTAGGGCTAGAGTTCAAAAATCCGCTGCGCATTGCGGCTGCGCACCTTGTCGCGCACCCCATCCGCAAGCGCATCGACCAGCGCCAGGCATCCGATCGGATCGCCGATGGTGTGCGGGTAGTCGGAGCCGTACAGAACATTGTCGGTGCCGAAGCACGACACCGCCATGTTGAGCGCGTCCTGGCGGAACACGACCGAATCGCAGTAGACGTTGCGCAAGTGCTGGCTCGGGCGCTCGGCGATGTTGACGCGGCAGGCCGGGATATGGTCGTAGCACTGGTCCAGCCGCCCGGCGAGGAAAGGCAGCGCGCCGCCGCCATGGCTGGCGATGATTTTGAGGTCGAGGTGGCGGTCGAAAAAGCCGTCATACACCATGCGCGCCACCGCGAGCGAGGTATCGAAGGTGAAGCCGAGCGAGGCGGTCAGCTGGAATTCGTTCATCTGCATGTTGGCCACGCCGGGCGGGGCGGTGGGGTGCACCAATACCGGCAGCTTCAGCTTGTCGATCGCCTTCCAGATCGGCGCGAAGCGCGGGTTGGTCAGATGTTCGCCGTTGATATTGGCGAGCACCATGACGCCGACCGCGCCGGCCTTGGTTGCACGCGTCAATTCCTTCACTGCCAGCGCCGGGTACTGCCAGGGCAGCGATGCGAACCAGCGGATGCGCTCGGGATAAGCGCGTTGCGCCTTCGCCATGTCGTCGTTCATGATTTGCGCCGCCTTCAGGCTCACCTCGGCGCCGCCCCAGTAGACGTTGGGGCAGGTCAGCGACACGATGGAAATGTCGATCTTGGCCCGGTTCATGTCGCGGATGCGCATTTCGTAATCGAACATTTGCGGCACCGGCGTCATGAACGGCGCGCCGTCGAGGTGTATCGCGTGCAGTCCGCCGGTTACCGGTTTTACCGTGTAGCGCGGCTTGCCGTGCTTTTTCAGCAGATCGAACCAGGCGTGGTTGAGCATATGGGTGTGGACATCGATGACCGGACTCATGCGGATTTCCTTTCTCTTAGCTGTATCAAAATGACAAAATCGGGTTATTCAAAGATCATCGCTTGCGTGCGGATGGCTTCATCATCCGCACGCAAGCGACGATCCGCACGGACGGATTTATCGTCCGTGCAGGTTTTCGCAACACCTGCGCGCTGCGCGCGCCAACCTCGTTTTCCTTACGGATACACACCATCCGTACACAAAACGAGGTTCTTCAAGTTAACGGTCACTAAAGCTAATTTTCAAATGCGCTCTTGGTAATCGCTGGTTAGACGGCACTCAGTCGACCGCGGCGCCGGAGGCGGCTACCGCCTTGGCCCAGCGCTCGACGTCGCTTTTCACGATCGCGGCAAACTGCTCCGGCGTGTTCGGCGGAGAAGGATCCATGCCGAACTTGACCAGCAGCGCGCGGAAATCGGGCGTGCTCTGGATGCGCTGCAACTCGGCGCCGAGCGTCGCCAGGATCGCGGGCGGCGTGCCTGCCGGCGCCACTACCCCCTGCCACGCCTGCCAGTCGAATCCCGGCACGCTGTCGGCGATCGGGGGCACGCCCGCGATCAGGGTAGTGGGTTTCGCGCTCGAGGTGCCGAGCGCGACCACCCTGCCCGACAAGATGTTGGGAATGGCCACGGTGGCATCGCTGAACATCAACTGCACCTTGCCCGTGATCAGGTCCGGCAAGGCCGCGAGCGTGCCCTTGTACGGGATATGCTGAATGTCCAGGCCGAACTCCTTCTTCAGCACCTCCATGAACAGCTGGTGCGGGCTGCCGTTGCCTACCGAGGCGTAATTGAATTTGCCCGGATTCGCCTTGGCCGCGGCTATCATCTCCTTCACGTTCTTCGCCGGAAAGGAGGGATTCGCAATCAGGAAGAAGGTGACCGACCCGACCTGCGCCACCGGCGCGAAGTCCTTCACCGGATCGATCGGCGACTTGCGGTACAGCGCGGGGCTGATGCCGAGGGTGGTGCTGGTGGCCATGAGCAGCGTATAGCCGTCGGCAGGCGACTTCGCCACCGCCTCTGCACCCACCAGGGTGCCGGCCCCGGGCCGGTTGTCGACCACCACCGGTTGCTTCAGCGCGGCGGCGAGACGCTCGCCGATGGCGCGCCCGAGCAGGTCGGTCAGCGCGCCCGGCGGATAGGGCACGACCAGACGGATAGGCTTGTTCGGATAGGTTTGGGCGCCCGCGCATGACGCGAACAGGAGCAACACCAATGATGCTGCACGCAACAGACTACGCATGTCTCCTCCTCGCCGGGCGGCAACGGCCCGTAACTTGTTTGATCCGTTTCGATTATATAGCGCCGCCGCGGAAAGACATCCGAATGCAGCGTGCTGCTGCGGCCCTGCGCGCGGCAGCGTACAGTTTTTTTTTCGGCGCTTTCGTGTCGATGGCGGGCAAACCGGTTTTGCTATACTCGTCCGGCATGCACAAGCAGGAACGACAGGGGGGAGCGGCATGAGCGCACGCAGAAGAAAATTCTACGGCTGGGGCTATGCGGACGAGGGTGCCACCCCCGAGGAAATCCGGCTGCTCGAACAGACCCTGGCCGCGCGCTTCGGCATCACGTCCTTCGACGTGACGCCCGCGCCGCGCGCGGAAGAAATAACCCTGCGCGCGCCGCGCCTGGAGGTTCCGGCCGGGCTCAAGGACATCGTCTCGACCGCGCACCTCGACCGCCTGGAGCACTGCTACGGCCAGATGTTCGTCGACGTGGCGCGCATGTTTGCGCGCTCCTGCCCCAATCCTCCCGACGCGATCGCGTTCCCGCGCAACGAGCAGGAAGTGACCGATGCGCTTGCCTGGTGCGACGAGGCCGGCGCCGTCGCCATCCCCTACGGCGGCGGCACCAGTGTGGTCGCCGGCGTCGAACCGCCGCAGGCCGATCGGATCGTCAGCATCGACCTGCGCCATCTCGATCGCGTGCTCGAGGTGGATGCCGTGTCGCAGGCGGCGCGCATCCAGGGCGGCGTGCTGGGCAAGGAACTGGAGGCGCAGCTCAAACCCCACGGTTTCACTCTGCGCCACTACATGCAGTCGTTCGAACTGTCGTCGCTCGGCGGCTGGATCGCGACGCGCTCGGGCGGCCACTACGCCACGCTCTACACCCACATCGACGACCAGGTCGAAAGCCTGCGCGTGGTCACGCCTGCGGGGACGCTGGAATCGCGCCGCCTGCCCGGTTCGGGCGCAGGTCCCAGCCCGGATCGGATGTTCATCGGCTCGGAGGGCATACTCGGCATCATTACCGAAGCCTGGATGCGCGTGCGTAAGCGTCCCAGCTTCCGCGCCTCGACCACGGTGCGCTTCAAGAATTTCTATGCCGGCGCCGACGCGGTACGCGCGATCTCCCAGGCCGGCCTGTATCCGGCCAATTGCCGGCTGCTGCAGGCGGAGGAGGCGGCCTACACCGGCCCGGCCGACAAGGACGCTGCGGTGGTCGTGCTCTCGTTCGAATCGGCCGATCACCCGGTGGATGCGTGGATGCAACGCGCGCTGGAACTCGCCGCGGAACACGGCGGCAGCTGGGACGCCGAGGCGCTGCTGAACCAAGGCTCGCACCGCGCCGGCGCCGCGGGCGAGTGGCGCGACAAGTTCGTGCGTATGCCTTACTTGTCCGAACACATGGTGGCACGCGGCATCGCCGCTACCACTTTCGAATCGGCCATCACCTGGGACCGCTTCAAGGATTTCCACAGCAACGTGATGGACGCGACGCGCAGGGCGATAAAACGCGCCACCGGGCGCGAAGGTTCGCTTACCTGCCGCTTCACCCATCTTTATCCCGACGGACCCGCGCCTTATTTCACGCTCACCTGTCCGCTGGACAAGGCGAAGATGCTGCAGCAGTTCTGGGACATCAAGCACGTGGCGCTGCAGGCGCTGGTTGCGAACGGCGGCACCATCACCCATCACCACGCGGTGGGCCGGCTGCATCGTCCCTATTACGACCAGCAGCGTCCGGAACTGTTCGCCAAGGCCCTGCGCGCAGCCAAGCGCGCGCTCGATCCCAAGGGCATGCTCAATCCGGGCGTGCTGATCGATCCTGACCGCTCGGAACCCGCTGCCAAATGAAGGCTGCGACGGATGCTCGCGGTGCGCGCGAGGGAAGTCATACGCTCATGCTGAAACGGCGTGCAGGAGGCCGCGCGCTGCAAGGCCTGCCTGCACCGGCCGGCTGAACGCAGCGCATGCTCGAATCGGCATTGTGGGCGGTGGCGGCCGCGGCGGGCCTCGGTGCGGCCATGATCACCACGCGCCTCGGCCTGCGCTATGCCACGCCTGTCGCGGGCGCGGCGATCGGCGTGCCGTCGACGACGCTGCTGTTCTGGTGCCTGGCGCCGTTCGTGCTCGACACCGAAGGGTTCAATCTCGCTGCCGCCGGCATATTCGCGCTGGTCGGCCTGTTCTTCCCGGCGGCGGTGACGCTGCTCACCTACACCGGCAACCAGCGCATGGGGCCGATCATCACCAGTTCGGTTTCCTGCACTACGCCGATGTTCGCCTTGTTGGGCGCGATTCTGTTCCTCGGCGAAGCGCTCACTGCGGGCAATGCGCTCGGCACCGCCGCCATCGTGCTCGGCATGCTGGTGCTGACCTGGCGCGGCGACGCGCGGCCGCGCGACTGGCCGCTGTGGGCGATCGTGCTGCCCTTCGCGGCGGCCGCGATCCGCGCGCTGGCGCAGGTGCTGACCAAGGCCGGGCTCGCGCTCTGGGGAAGCCCGTACGCCGCGGGCCTGATCGGCTACAGCGTATCCGCGGTGGTGATCCTGCTGGCGGTGCGCTCGCGCGGACCGCGCCAGCCGGCCGACCGGCGCGCCACGCCCTGGTTCGTCGCCACCGGCATGCTGAACGGCGGCAGCGTGTTCCTGATGTACGTCGCGCTCGCCCGGGGGAAGGTGAGCCTGGTCTCGCCCATCATCGCGACCTATCCGCTGTTCACGCTCGCGCTGAGCCTGCTCCTGCTGCGGCAGGACCGCGTCACGCCGCGCGTCGCGGCGGGGGCGGTGCTGACGGTGGCGGGGGTGGCGGTGCTGCTTGCGTTCTAAGGCGACAACCTCGGGTCTGCTCTGGCAGGCGCTTGCTCGTCGCAATCTGATTCTGCGACCGCTTTGATTATGCAAGTCCCAACGCCTGTGCAGCCTCGTTCACACGCTCATCGAAGGCCAGCAGTCGTACAGGCTTGCGCGTCTTTCGGGCTAGCCACCTGGCGCTTGCAAGCTGGATTGCATCGAATCCGCGCAACGCATGCGATTCAGCCAATTCACCCGCCTGTCGGACGACATCCTCCGACACTTCCACTTTGAGCACCTCGACATAGTCGGCGTCCAGAGCGGCGATGCGCTTGCGGTGCTCGGCGTGCGTGGTACGCTTCTCGCGCAACACGCGAGCCAGCGCGGCGCGCGCCTCCGCATACGCAATCTGCGAAATCGCAACCAACTCCGCCGACTGCACTGCCGCGATCACTTCCTGCGTGCCGCGCTCGTCGACGTAAAGCTTGAGCCAGGCGGACGTATCGAGGTACAGAATCAACGGCGATCCTCGGAAACAAGAGCGGAAACCAGCGTGCGCCCGGAAATCGGCTTCGGCGCTTTCATCCCGCCGGGCTTGCCGCCGCGCCAGCTGATGCCTGGCGTGTGACACAGCTTTTCAAGGAAACGATCAGCCGTCGCCGGCACAATGCGCGCAACTTCGCGATTGCGGTTCCTGACGATGATCGTGTCGCCGGCCTCAACGCGTTGCAGATACTCGCTAAGGTGGGCCTTGAGCTCGCGGATGTTGGTATCCATATGTAGTTACTCTTTCTGTCACGTGACTACATTATGATCAATTTCGCGTTCGCCGTCAACGACGGGAGCGGCTGACGGCGGTGCTGGCGGTCGTAGGGCTGGTGGTGCTGCTCGCGGTGCAATAGTGCCTGACAAGACGCGGGGACAAGTTCCCTCATGCTCCCCTAGTTTGCCGGCTGTTTCGGTAATTCTGAAACAGCCTCTAAGTCTTGAACCTCACCGTGACCGACAAGCCTTTGCCCTGCTCGCCGTTGTCCAGGCTGACGCTCGCGCCATGGAGCTCGGCGATGCGCTTCACGATCGAGAGGCCGAGACCGCTGCCCGATTCTTCGGTGCCCAGGATGCGGTAGAAACGTTGCCCGACCTTGCTGCGCTCATCAGCAGGAATGCCGGGCCCCTGGTCGCTGACCGTCAGCGTCACTGCCTTGTCATCGCCCGCCGCCCGCACGTGCACGCTCCCGCCCTCGGGGCTGTAGCGGATCGCGTTGTCGACCAGATTGCGCAGCAGGATGGCGATGAGGCCCGCATTGCCTGGTACCTCCACCGCCGCGCCATCGGCCAGATCGATTTCGACTTTCCTTGACAATGCGAACGGCGCCAGTTCGGCCACGGCGGCCCGGGCCAGAAATTGCAGATCGCAGGTTTCCGCCTTGCTTCCGGGCTCGTCCGGATCCAGGCGCGCAAGCGTCAGCAGTTGCTGCACCAGGTGGGCGGCGCGATCGCAGCCGGCGATCACGTTGTCCAGCGCATGCGTGCGTTCGGCGTCGCCAGCGGCGGCGCGCGCCACCTGCGCCTGGGTTTTCAGCGCCGCCAGCGGCGTGCGCAATTCGTGCGAGGCGTCGGCGGTGAAGCGCCGTTCGTTGGCGATCAGCTGCGCCACGCGCTCGAACAGCCGGTTCAGATTCTCGACCAGCGGCATCACCTCCGCCGGTATTTCGCCCGCATCGAGTGTGAGCAGATTGCCCGGATCGCGCCCCGCCACCTGCCGCCCGAGCGCGGCCAGCGGCCGCAGAGCGCGCGCGACGTTCACCCACACCAGCAGACCCAGCAGCGGCAAGGCAAACAGCAGCGGCAGCAACAAGTTCCGCGCCAGGTTGGCGGCAATTTCTTCGCGGGTATCG
>JADGRR010000326.1 GCA_017880745.1 Burkholderiales bacterium | reverse complement strand
TTTGTTGGTACTGGGCAAGATATAGACCATATTTTTATCGCGCTGAGTGTGGCGCACATAACAGGAGCAAGCGAACATGAACAAAGACCAAGTGAAGGGTGCGGCGAAAAACGTTGTCGGCAAAGTCCAGGAAGAAGCGGGCAAGCTGGTTGGAAGCAAGGAACAACAAATCAAGGGGCTTTCAAAACAGATTACCGGCAAGGCGCAAAAGGGCCTCGGTGACGTCAAACAGGCGGTTGAGGATTACAAAAAGAGCTAGCCCGTGATCGCGTCGCCAATCGGCGTTGTAGCAGTGAAGGCGGTCGAAATCCGCAAAAATATGGCGGCGCGAATTTTTCGGGTATAACCATTGCGCGTTACCCGACACTGTTGATGCACGGTAGTCGGGTCAAGGGCGGGCGAAAACCCGACGTAGCGCACTCTTGGCGCGGCGGCTGAGCAATACGCGCCAAGTGCAACTGATAACTTCGAATGGTGAATCACGATGAGCCAAGAACATCTGCAAAAACTAGCCCGAGCGCCGAACGTCGAAGAACTTCGGCGCTCGATTGAGGCATTGTGCCAGCCCTTCGGCAGCCCGGAGAATATCCGCATTCTCTTCTCTAAGGATACGGAGGAGTATGTGTGCTTACTCGAACTTGGCACGCCGAACCTGAATTCATCAATAATTGAGAACTTGGGCGGTTTCTACTTTGCCAACGGCGTTGCTTTTAGAATTCCGGCCAAACAAGCCAAACCACTAGCGTCTGAGCAGACACTGAACGTCGACTCATCGTTAAGAAGCCCTCGCAGAGCCCATCATGAAGCAAGGCTATTTCGTTAAGCGATTTTCGGCCGCATACCGCAAGGCAGCGTCAATCGCATCCATGAGCTCGTTGACCTTGAACGGTTTGGTCAAATACCGAAAGAAGCCGGCTTCCAGTCCCTCCTCGATTTGATGCGGGTACCTAGATCGACTTATTTTGTCTGAAGTCGATGAATGTAATCGATCAATGCCTTGATCCGGGTTCGCACATGTGGCTCAGGATCGTAGGAGCGGCTCCTTTCCGCGCTGTCTATTGCTCGATAGTAGGTGCCCCAGATTGGCATATCACGCGTACCATGCGCCTCGATTTCCCGGCGCCCGTCAATGATTTTCCAAATTCTCTGGTATGGGAACATCCCTTTATTAGCATTGGTGAGACCGGTGAGATCGGTCGGGCGCATACGCGTCTGGTTATACGAACCATCTCCTTTGCCAGTGAGACCGTGGCAAACGGCGCAGTGCAAGGCGTACTCCTTCTTTCCAAAGTCGCCTTTGGGCTATTGCGCTAAAACGGTACCGGCGACGAGCAGTAGGGTGATCCCCGACAGAATTGCACTTACATGCAAACGTGCTCTATCCATGATGTCGACTTCCTGTTTGAGTCTATCAGATCGATCACGTTCATAATCTACGCGCGCTTGCGTACCCAGCGTTGACTTCTATCAATCTATCCTTCGTCAAAATTCACCATCTGAATAGTTGAGTTCTGCAAATCGGCCCGCTGAGACCAAGCGGTGTCTGCTTTGGAGAACAACGGTCGGTGACCGTTTCTGGCCGATCTGAGACTGTCGGGACAGCCCTCTGATTCAACCCGCAACCGGTCGCATAGATCACACGTGTGTTTGGCGCTAGGGCGCTTTAATTGCTGCAAGATGGCGCTTGGGCGCTTCGCTGTAAATACTTGGAACGAAGCATCTGATTGCAATCGCGCTGCCGGTCGGACGGCGGGTTGCCTTTTTGAGGTGCACTATTCCTATCGGTGCGCCGGGAAATCAAATCTCGATTTGCGTACCGAGCTCGACCACACGATTGGCTGGGATATTGAAATACTCGACCGCGCTGCCCGCATTTCGCGCCATCGTGGCGAACATGCGCTCGCGCCAGAAGGCCATGCCGCTGGGCAGGCTGGCAACCGGGATCACCGTCTCGCGGCTGAGGAAAAACGAGGTCTGCATCATGTCGAACGCGAGGCCCTGATGCGGGCACAGCTCGGTAAGTGCCTGGGTGACGTCCGGCCGGTCCTTAAAACCGAAATAAAGCGTGATACGGTAACAATCGTGTCCGAGCGGCGCGATCGCCACCCGCTCCCCTAACGGCACCCAAGGCACCTCCTTCACCTCCACCGTGAGGAACACGACGCGCTGGTGCAGCACCTTGTTGTGGTTGAGGTTGTGCAAGAGCGCATGGGGCACCGAGTCCGGGTGCGCGCTGAGGAACACCGACGTGCCGGGCACGCGCATCGGCGGATCGCGGAACAAGGACTTCAGGAATGTCTCCAGCCCCTGCCCGCTGCTGCGCAAGCGCGCGAGCATCACCTCGCGACCCTGCCGCCAGGTTAACATCACGGTAAATACGCCGGCGCCCAGCGCCAGCGGAAACCAGCCGCCGTCGGCGATTTTCAGCAGGCTCGACGAGAAGAACGCCAGATCCACAAGGATGAAAAAGCCGGTGGCAAAAATGCTCAACGCGAGGTTGTAGCCCCAACCGTAGCGGATCACGAAAAAAGTGAGAAACGTCGTCACCAGCATTGTTCCTGTGACCGCGACGCCGTAGGCCGAGGCGAGCCTGGTGGAAGAACCGAAGCCGACTACCGCGGCGAGCACCGCGGCGAGCAGAATCCAGTTCACGAAAGGCAGGTAGATCTGGCCGATCTCGTTCGCCGACGTATGGACCACGTTCATGCGCGGCAAGTAGCCGAGCTGGACCGCCTGCTTGGTGAGCGAGTAGGTGCCGGAAATGGTGGCCTGCGAGGCGATCACCGTCGCAGCGGTGGCGAGCGCCACCATCGGATACAGCGCCCAGGACGGAAACAACAGATAGAACGGGTTGTCGATGGCTTTAGGGTTTGCGATCAGCGTCGCGCCCTGCCCGAGATAATTGAGCGTGAGCGCGGGAAACACTAGGCCGAACCAGGCGATGCGAATCGGGGCCTTGCCGAAATGGCCCATGTCCGCGTATAGCGCCTCCACGCCGGTGAACGCGAGCAGCACCGCGCCCAGCACCAGGAACGAGGCGAAGCCATGCTGCGTGACGAAGGCGATGCCGTGCAGCGGGTTGAGCGCGGAGAGAATATCCGGGTGTTGCGCAATGCCGTACAAGCCGGCCGCGGCGAGCGCGAAAAACCACAGTACCATGACCGGCCCGAACAGCGCGCCCACCGCCGCCGTGCCGTGGCGCTCGAACAGGAACAGCCCGATCAGTACGCCCACCGACATTGGCACGACGTAGGGCTCGAGTGCGACGGTGCCGATTTCGAGTCCCTCAACTGCGGACAGCACCGAGATCGCCGGCGTCAGCACCGCATCGCCGTAGAACAGCGCGGCACCGAACAAACCGAGCGTTACGATATATACACGCCAGCGCAGATGGTCCTTCACCGAGGTGGAGGCGAGCGCGAGCAGCGCCATAATGCCACCCTCGCCGCGGTTGTTGGCACGCATAATCAACATAACATACTTCAGCGAGACCACCACCATCAGCGCCCAGAAAATAGCCGAAATGCCACCCAAGATGTTCTCGGTCGCAAGCGGAATGCCGTGGGCGGGGTTGAACGTTTCTTTGACCGCGTACAGCGGGCTGGTGCCGATGTCGCCGTAGACGATGCCGAGCGCGGCGATGGTCAGCGTGGCACGGGATTGCTGCAGGGTTGGGTCGTTGGACACTTTATTTTTTCCGGGACCACTGGGACGCGGATTGTGCTGCCGCGCCTTGCAAAATGCAATCCAGCGGGCGATTCGGCTTGTGACGATTGCGGACGCTTACTGCTACGGCGCTTAATTCGCTGCAAGTACCTTCGAGCGGGGCGAGGCCAAGCCCGCGTGCCGGTTTCGGTTCAGGCACGCTCGGCTTGGCATTCATCCCATGCTAGGCGAGGGCTGCTTTTGAACGTGCCTGAGCGTCGCTTGCCGCAAAGCGCTTTCGAGCACCGGTGGTTGACGTCCTGATGTTCACCGGTACATGTGCCACCGACGTTGCAGGCGTCACAGACGGCCAACGGCTCTTGTTTCCTGAAATGCTGCAGGTATCATGGACCTCGATTGCGTGCACACTTGCGTTGCCAATGGTGTTTTCCGGGGGTAGCAATCGATCATACTCCCGCTTGACGACCGCATAGCACTCGCATGTCTGTACTTCCAGTTGGGGGCGATCGAGTACGGCGATGTGGCCGCGGCTGTAATGGATCAGCCCCGCCTTTTGCAGCTTTCCAGCAGCCTCCGTGACGCCTTCGCGGCGCACGCCCAGCATGTTGGCGATCAGCTCCTGCGTCATCGCCAACTCGTTCGAGGGCAACCGGTCCAGGCATAACAAGATCCAG
>JADGRR010000325.1 GCA_017880745.1 Burkholderiales bacterium | reverse complement strand
GCCGAGGTCCCAGCCGGCATCGACATCGAGATTCTGTACGACCGCTCGATCTCCATCCGCAACTCGGTCGAAGACGTGCAGTTCACGCTGTTGCTCGCGCTGGTGCTCGTGGTGATGGTGATCTTCGTCTTCCTGCGCAACATTCCGGCGACCGTCATCCCGAGCCTTGCCCTGCCATTGTCGGTCATCGGCACTTTTGCGCTGATGTATCTGCTCGGCTACAGCCTGGACAACATCTCGCTGATGGCCCTCACACTTTCGGTCGGATTCGTCGTGGACGACGCCATCGTGATGCTGGAGAACATCTCCCGCCACATCGAAATGGGCAAGACCCCGCTGCAGGCGACCCTGGATGGATCGAGGGAAGTCTCCTTCACCATCCTGTCGATGACCCTTTCGCTCATCGCGGTATTCATTCCGGTGCTGTTCATGGGCGGCGTCCTCGGGCGGGTGCTGCACGAGTTCGCCGTGGTCATCATGGTCGCGGTGCTGATTTCGGGCTTCGTCTCGCTTACGCTCACACCGATGATGTGCAGCCGTATCCTCAAGCCGCGCGCGCAGCAGAAGCACGGCCGCGTGTTCATGCTGAGCGAACGGGCATTCGACGCCCTCAGGGACGGCTACGCCTCCAGCCTGCGTTGGGTGCTCGGTCACCGGCGCGCCACAATGGCGGTTTTTCTGGGCATCGTCGTCGCCACCGGATTCCTGTTCGCCAAGATGCCCAAGGGCTTTCTGCCGAGCGACGACAGCGGGCAGCTGTACTGCTTTACCGAGGCGCAACAGGACATTTCCTTCGATGCGATGGCGGAGGTGCAGCGCCAGGTGGCGGAGATCATCCGCCAGGATCCCAACGTGGAAGCACTAATGTCGTCGATCGGCGCGACCAGCTTCAACCCGTCGCTCAACGTGGGCCGGATCACCATCGCGCTGAAGCCGCGCTCGCAGCGCAAGTCGGCGGATGAGGTGCTCCGCAGCCTGCGGCCCAAGCTCGCCAATATTCTCGGCATGAAGGTTTTCCTGCAGAACGTTCCGGCCATCCGCATCGGCGGGCAACTCACCAAGAGCCCGTATCAGTACGTGGTGCAGAGCGCGAGCACGGAGGAGCTGTATCACTGGGCGCCGCTGGTCGAAGCCAAGCTGAAGACCGTGCCCACGCTGCTGGACGTGTCGAGCGATCTGCAGATTGCGCGCCCCCAGGTAACCGTCGACATCGACCGCGAAAAGGCCTCCGCACTGGGCGTGTCGGCGCAGCAGGTCGAGACGGCGCTCAGCAACGCCTACGGCGCCCAACAGGTGTCGACCATCTATACGGCGACCAACCAGTATTGGGTGATCCTGGAACTGGATCCGCGCTACCAGACCGACCCTTCGGTGCTACAAATGCTCTACGTGCGCTCCTCTACGGGCGCGCTGGTGCCGCTCAATTCGCTGGCAAAGCTCACCTACGGCGTCGGGCCGCTCGCGATCAGCCACCTCGGCCAGTTGCCGTCGGTGACGGTGTCCTTCGACCTGCGTCCCGGCATATCGCTGTCGGAGGCGATCGCGCAGGTCAACAAAGCGATGCAGGAATTGCAGGTGCCGGCCACGCTCAACACCACGTTCCAGGGAACGGCGCAGGCATTCCAGGCTTCGCTCCAGGGTATGGGGCTGCTGCTGCTGCTGGCCATCCTGGTGATCTACCTCGTGCTCGGGATATTGTACGAGAGTTTCATCCACCCGCTCACCATCCTCTCCGGCCTGCCCACGGCGGCGCTGGGCGCGCTGCTGACGCTGCTCGCGTTCGGGATCGAGCTCAACATGTATGCCTTCGTCGGCATGATCATGCTGATCGGCATCGTCAAGAAGAACGCGATCATGATGATCGATTTCGCCATCGAGGCACAGCGCAAGGACGGCAAGAAGCCGGCCGACGCGATCTACGAAGCCTGCATCGTCCGCTTCCGGCCGATCATGATGACCACCATGGCGGCGCTGATGGGCAGTCTGCCGATCGCCATGGCCATCGGCGCCGGCGGCGATGCGAGGAAACCTCTCGGCCTCGCGGTGGTCGGCGGCCTGGCGGTGTCGCAGGTGCTGACGCTTTACATCACGCCGGTGATTTACCTTTACTTTGAACACCTGCAGCAGTGGATGGCGCGACGGCGGCGCGGCGCGCACGCCGAGCCCGGGCTCGGCGCGGCCGACTGACCCGGGCCTCGCACCCGAACGCGCCCCCTGTGCGACCTCGCGGCTCGACAGCCCAAACCAGGCGTCGATCGTGTGTATGCGCCTTAGCCGCCGGCCGGGAAATACGTATAGCTGATGAATATCAGGACCGCCATCAGCGCCACACCGAGCCCGAGGCTCCAGCGGATCAACTTCATTTCGATGGGCAGCAGCGGTTCATAGGGAATCTTCTGCAATTCTTCGCCGATCTTCGGTTGTTCCATGATCGCATCTCCTCCCAGTTAACCCGCAACCAGCGGCGGCTTGACGCCGTGGAAGAAAATCCACGAAACGATCAGACCGACCCAGATAATGAAGCCAAACAGGCACACTACGTAAACGGCTGCCAGCTTGCCGATGCCCTCCTCCCACAGTTTCTTGAAATTGGACATGACGCCGATCGTGAAAAAGGTCATCACGAAAAAGATACCGCGGAACACATTGGCTTCGCTCATCGCGGCTTTGATCTTGCCGGCCGTTGCTGGCGGCGCGCCAAGCGCGAATATAAGGATTACCGCGAACGTCAGGACGTAACCGATCACGAATTTTGGAAAGCGTTCCCAGATTTCACCGGCCTTGGCGGTCTCGCCTGGCTTGACGTTGATGTGCCGGGTCCAGATGTAGGCAAGAATGAATGCCCAGACACCGATGAAGATATCGATGAAGACCTTGACCGTGGCGGTCGTGCCGATGATCCAGCCTTTCTGATAGTTGATACCCTCCGCCGCGGCGTTCGCCAAAATCAAGGATTCCGTAATCGCGCCGCTTGCCACTGCCGCCCCGTCGGTTTTCACCGCCAATCCCATCCACCCCCCCGCGACCATCGGCTCATGGGACAGGAATGCCTGCGCGGCGAACGGCAGGATCAGCAACTCGACCACCGCGAAAATGACGACCAGCGACGACACCATGATCGCCACTATCGGCCTCGCCCGAATCGCGCTGCCGGTTGCAATTGCCGCCGAAACGCCGCATATCGAGATTCCGGACGCGAGCGGCGCCGCCCACTCGCGGCTAAACTTGAACCACTTGCGCGCGACGTAATACACGACTGCCCAGTAGATGAGATAGGCCTCGACAATTGCCGCGAAGCCGCGAAACATCAGCGACGTCGCGAGACCCAGTTTTTCGGCCGCGGTAATGCCCAGGAAGCCGCCGAGAATAACGATTGCGGTCTTGATGTACAACTCGGGTTTGATCGCCTCCTGCATCCAGGCGGCGAAGCCAGGCATGAAGTTGCCGACAATAAGGCCAACCATCAGTGCGACGATAAACCCACCCTCAGCCGTCAGCCGCAGCGACCAGCTGACACCGAACTTCTGCATGTCGGCGGGCGTGTTGACAGCGAAATTCGCCCAACCGCCGGCGATCCAGCACAGATAGCTGATCCAGAAAACGGCTGTAAAGCCCAGCGCGAACCGCTTCGCGTCGGCTTTCAGCGCTATCGCCCCCACCGTCATCAGCACCAGCAGGACGACGTAAGTCACGACGAGGGAGACGACCCCACCCAATCCAGCATACGCCTTGGATGCCGGTGCTAAACTCTTCGTGAGGTCATTCCAGACGTTGGTGGTGACCACCCATCCCAGGATGTCTACTCCGGCGACAACCCCTAGCGCGAGCACGAATATGAGCAATCCAATCCATACCGAAAGCCAATCTTCACTGATGCCTTGAGTAGTTCGTTGCATGACCGCCTCCCTTGATATTGAGCAGTTGTCATACCGCCAGACTCCTCACGCTGTTTTGAGTTTGTCGCGTGATTTCTCGATTTCGGTTCGCCTTTCGGGGATGAGGCTGTTTTAGGTATGGACGATTGAAGCAATAGAACTCTAAACCTTCAATCCGGTTTCGGCAACTCAAGGCAAGCGCAAGGCAGGTTTTCCAATTCGGCCGGGTGATCGCGCCACGCGCCAGGCGCGGCATCGCAGGAGTTACCCCGATGCAGGATTGATTTGGGTCGCTCGCGGCTGCGCCGGGTCCGTTGCGGCGCAGGTGCGGTGAACGAGGCGCGTTCGCACGCGAGTAACGGTAGTCGCACACTCGCAGCGCGGCGGTCCGGATCGCCGGCCCGCCGTGTGCACGGTCTGCCTACGAATTGAGTTGGCGGTAGACGACGGTTGCGACGGCGAGGAG
>JADGRR010000324.1 GCA_017880745.1 Burkholderiales bacterium | reverse complement strand
TTCTATCCTTGTTTTGCCCCGACCAATCCGGTGTGGCGAACGTCTGGCTGCCGAACTGTTTCGACTCGATTTCCTCGTGGTTCGCGAAAAAGTGCACACTGGTCTGCGGCGCGACTGCCACCGTGATATCGCCATTCAGGTTGAAGTCGCTACCGCTATTCAAGCCGATGGTCGAATCCGTATATGCGTCCCTGGACCAATCGACGCCGAGCCCGACACTGACGTTCTCCGCGGCAGCAATGTCGGCGCGCATCGCGGCGTTGTCGCGCGTGCGATTCGCCATATTGTATTTTCGCAGCAGCGGATTCTCCGGAGGGATGATCCCGGCGACTGCCTGGTAGCCCGAATTCCTGCGCTCGCCATGCGCGAGCTTGAACGTCAGATCGAGCTTGTCCAGAGCGTGGTTGGTCAACTTGCCCCAGACCGTATCCTCGCGCGTCGTGTCGACTTCCTGGAAGGTGCGCTTGTGCGCATCGTGATCAAGGCCGGCGGATGCCTTGGTCTTCGCCGAGACCTTGTAATCGGCGCTCAACTTCAATTTGTCCTGGGTAAAGCTGTAGGGCAGGTTCGTTCTTGGCGTCTCCAAGAACATGTCGGTCGTCACCCCGCGATAAGCCGCCTGCGATGTCTGGTTGTGGCGATCGTTATGCGTGAGCGCCGCGTTCAGCCGCAGCCGGTCGGTGACCGCGGAGCTGAGTTTCAGACCCACGTCGAGTGTGGCGGCGCGTCCGTTCAGGGAACTTCCCGGCAAGGCCGGAACCCCGCCCAGGAAAACAGGAGGGGTCAGGGTCGACGCGAGGAAATTGTCGTTCTGCGTCATGCGGCCAACAGCGATGTCGGCGCTGGCGCGCGTCCGATCGCTGAATTGGTATCCCGCCGAGGCCAGGACCTGGTGAAACTGGTTGTCCGGCGGCAGCGCGAGCTGGCCGGCGCTCTCGCCGATAAGGGTCCTATAGGGGTCTTGCCAGGTCAACGAATCATTGCTGTTGCGAAACGTCGATCCGTAATAGGCGAACTTCGCCTGCAATTTGCCTCCGGTGTAAGAGGCCGAAGCATCTACCTGATCGGTAGCATAATCGATAGGCTGGACCAGTTCGCTTGAATTGACGAAGAACGAACCGGCGACGCGTTTCGTCCCATCTTTGGTTTCATGGCGAAAATTGACGGCGTACTCCCAGTCGCGCACCGGAATCCAGGACGCGCCCACACCCAGCCTTTTCCTTTGCGTGCCCAAGTCGACTTGTTGCAGCGTGCCTGCCAACGGCATGGTAGCCGTGGTCGCCGCCGGAAAGCCGGCCGGCAGGGTCAAGGACGCACCGCCGCTGCCGGCGAAGGGCGTTTGCGCGCTATCCGAGATGAAGTGCGGCAACTCATCGTACTTGAGCAACAGTTTGTACTTTCCCTGCTGCCCGCCTTCCGCATCGAGGGAGCGCGATCTCAGCCCGAGATTCGACGCATTGGCATTCCAGTAAGCCCCGTCCTCGCCGCGAGAGCGCACCGAGCCGTCGCCGATGAAAAATCCGCCTTCTTTGTTGAGCCCGGTGTAGTCGCCGAATTTTGCCGATTTGTCCGAGACCCAACCGGCGCCCACATCCACCGACCCGCTCAGCCCTTGCTCGAACTTGCAGGACTCGCATTTCCACTGGGAAGTATCGACGGCGGCCTGGCCGGCGCCGCTGGCGCCGTCCGCAGCCGCCGCGGCCGAGGACAGCGCCGACAGCATGCTGAGCAGAAACAGTTGATTCGAGGATTTCATGTTCTTGTCCTGTTCTTGGTTTGTCTCGTCACCGGTACTCGCATTGTGTTGCCCGCCTTCCCCCCCCTGTTGTTCATATCGTGCGGGGTCCGCGGGGGACCGCTATCGCATCAGCTTGACTCCGGACGGGTGATTCGAGCCGTGAATCTGGGAATGGCAATTGGTGCAGCTCCCTGCGAGCAGGAATGCCGATCCGCCGGCGCCGCCGCCCGGCAGCGCGGCCCCGGTATACGCCACCGAGGGATGGCCGGCCACCGCGTGACACTGCTGGCAAAGCAACGGCGGAGTCTTGGTCAACAGCGTCGGGCGAACCGTCCCGTGCGGCGAATGACACAAGGTGCAGTCCTCCGCCACCGGCGCATGTTCCCACAGGAACGGACCGCGCTTTTCCGCGTGACAGGTGTAGCAGGTCTGATTCACCGTCGGCTTCACCAGCATGGCGGTGGCGTTCGATCCATGCGGGCTGTGACACTCGCTGCACGTCATCCGGCCGAAGCGCACCGGATGCGTTGTGGGCTTGTTGAAGTCGGCGCGCTGCTTCTTATGGCAGGTGTAGCAAACATCGGGCTGTGTGACCATCTCGCGCACGGGGTCGCGCTCGGCGTGAATCTTGTGGCAATTGGTGCACGCGACGTCATTGGTTTCGTGCGTGCTGCCGATCCAGCCGGTGCGCGCATTGCCCTTATGGCACTCGAGGCAGAACTTGTTGCGCTCCCCGGGCGACAGGAAAGATGTCGACTTGAAACTGTTTATCGCGTTCTTGTCGCCACTGCCGGCGTGCTTGGCGCCCGGCCCGTGGCAGGCCTCGCATTGCAATCCGCCAGCTGCAAATGGAGTGCGCTTGTCGCCGCGCACGGCATGCTTGGTCTTGAAGATGGGAAAGATCGGATAGGGCCAAGCCTCGGTGTGGCACATCAGGCAGGTGTCGGCTCCTTTTTCCGTGTATTCGGTGCCCAGGGCGGGGGGCGGCGGAGGCGGCTCCGCGGCGGCGGGTGCGGGAGCTGCGGCGGCCGGTGCGGCCCCTTGGGCGGCTGCGGTTGCGCTCAATGCAAAGCCCGACACCAGCAGCAGCGCGGCAATAAATGATTTCGTGATATTCATCGTTGTCTGCCCATTAGCCATGGTTCTTGTTGATTCCTCCCGGAATCCTCTTAAAAGGCGCCCTGGGGAAGGGATGGGACCTTCCCACCCGGTCCCCTCGCAGATCCCTCAAACTACCCCGCTCCGGCCTTCGCCTTTACTTCACACCGTGGACCAGTTGTATGTCGATAGCCCTGCCGGGTCCGTGGCAGAAAGAGCAGGCTTCCGCAGGGCCGGCGTTAATCACCGCCTGCGTCACCGAGAATTTCCCGCCATTGAATGAATTCTGCAAATCCTGCATATGCAATTTCGCTAACGCGTCGTCGTGGCAGGACGAGCACACCGCCGCTATCGGCGAATTTCTCAGGTTATCCGCAGGATCAGCGGTCAAGGCACCCGTACTGATGGTGGTTCCCAGGATTCCCTTGGCCGTCGGCGCATCCCAGAAGGGCGCCGTCAGTTGGTATGACGTGCCGATGTGGCAGTTCGAGCAGTCATTGAGATTTCCGGGGAAGACGACGCCGCTGAAGTCGGTCGGGTTGCCGCCAAAGCCGTAGATCGTGATCCCCTTGGTGCGGAACCCGCCCTTGTCCGCCTGTCCTGCATGGATGGCGTGGATCATGGTCTTGAAGTCGATCGACTCTTCCCCTGCCGCGCCGGCGGCGATGCGCTGGGTGCGATCGGTCGCGTTCGGGTTGTGGCAAACCGCGCACACGCCGGGTTCGTCGGTGCGGTTGTTGCCGTGCAGACTCAGCACGTCATGGCATACGTCGCACTTGGCGATGTCCACCACCAGCCGCCGCGCCGCCACGGTGCCGGTGATCGCGAAATCCTTGAACACGCTCTTTACCGGCAGCGTATCGGTGAAGGTCCCGGCGGTGGTGACATCGCTGGCGGGATGCCCTTCGATCACGGCCCGCAGCGTGCCCGTCTGCGCCGCAGGTATGGCGGCGGTCGAGGTGACGCTGAAGGTGCCAGGCGTTGCGCCCGCCACTACCGCCGGATTGCCAAGGAGATTGATGCTGACCGGCTGACCGAAGTCCTGCAGGTTGCCGTCGTTGCCGATATCGGCGATGCCCGTCTTGCTCCAGCCGATATCGATGGCCAGCCTGCTGGCGGCACCCGCCGTGAACGCCGCGGCGGCCTTGATATCGTAGGGCGCATCCGCATTGGTCGGATCGGTGACCGAGAAGGTGATGACCGGCGTGCTGCCTGCCGTGGTCGGCGTGACGCTGATGATGTTGTACTTGAATTTGGCCGCCGCCGCCTTGAGCCTGGCGGGGAAGCTGTGCGCAATGACAATATCCTTTTTATCGGTGAACCTCCCTGCCCCGTGGCATAGCGCGCAGGCGCTGCTGTCGGTCATGACGCCGCCCGGGTGGGCTACCGTCTGATACGGCTTGGCCGGATCGGGATTTGTGCCGAAATAGACATCGTCGTGGCAGGAGCTGCAGGCGGCCATGTTCGGCAGGTTCTTCCAGTTGTCGCCCTGCGCGGTGGCGTTCGCCGTACCG
>JADGRR010000323.1 GCA_017880745.1 Burkholderiales bacterium | reverse complement strand
CGTGCAGAGCGATCAGGAAGTTCAGGAAATCCATGGAGTCGATGTCGAGCTGATCGCGCAGGCTCACGGCCGGCTTGAGACTGCCAGGATCCAACTCGGGCACGATCCCGGACAAGGTTTTTATTACGCGAACGCGGATGTCATCTTGGTTCATAGTTCCTCCGGCTGTTGCAGCAAGCGATCCACCGCTGCGAGAAAAAGCGCGCCGCGGTGGCCATCGGTCGCGCGGTGATCCCCAGAAAGCGTCGCGGTCAGCAGCGGACGCGGCACCACCTGCCCCGCCACCACCCACGGCCGCTCCAGCGGCGTGCCGAATCCGACCAGAGCGAGTTGCGGCGGCGTGATGATGCCGAATACCGACTCCACGCCGCGCTCACCCAGGCTGGTGATGGTCACGGTCGGGTCGGCCATTTCTGAGCTTTTCAACGACCAGGCGCGAGCGCGCTTGACCAAATCCTGGAACCCGCGCATCAGGTCATCCAGCGATCGCTGGTCGGCGTCGTGCAGCGCCGGCGCGACCAGCCCGCCGCCACGCAGCGAAATCGCGATTCCGGCGTGGATGGCTACGCTTTGCTGCGCGCGGTTGTCGATCCAGAAGCCGTTGAGTTCCGGCACCTCGCGCAAGGCGAGCGCCGTGGCCTTGATCAGCAGCACGGCGTAGATAAGCCGATCGGTCACCGCGCGGCCCGCATTGCGCTCGGCGAGCCAGGCCAGCGCACGGCCCATGTCGATGGTGCAGGCGAGGTAATAGTGCGGGATTTCGCGCTTCGAGCGCGACATAGAGCTGGCGATCGCTTCGCGCATGCGCAACTGGCGCGCGGCGGCAGCGTCGGCTGGGCTGGGTTCCGCTCGCGCGGCTGGTGCGACTTGCGCAACTGGTGCGGCTTGCGCAACTGGTCCGGCTTGCGCAGCTCGTTCGACATCGGCCAGGGTCACCCTCCCCTCCGGGCCGGTGCCAGCCAGCGCGGTTGGATCGATCCGCAGCTCCAGCGCCCGCTTGCGTGCCGCGGGAGAGACACGCGCGCGCTCGCCTGCGGCGGCAGCGCTCGGCACTGCCGCGTACACCGCTGCGGGCGGTACCGCTGCGGCCGGAACGCGCGCGGGCGCGATAGCCGCAGGTGGAACAGGCGCGGGTGCAACCGCCGCGGCCGCAACGGGCGCTGCTCGCGCGGCCGGCTCGGCTGCGCCTTCGGTGCGTATCAGCGCGAGCGGCGTTCCGACTGGCAGCCGTTCGTCGCCGGGCTCGACCAGGATTTTTTCCAGCACCCCCGAGACGAAGGACTCCACATCGACGTTAGCCTTGTCGGTTTCGACGATGGCGATGACGTCACCGCGCTTGATTTGTTCCCCCGGCCGCTTCAGCCACTTCACCACCTTGCCGGCGGTCATGTCGGCGCCGAGCCTGGGCATGAGGAATTCCGGCATGGTTAGAACAAGCCTTGCACCGCTTTGACGATGGTCTCCGGCTGCGGCAAGGCGGCCTGCTCCAGCGCTTGCGCATAGGGCATCGGCACTTCGGCCCCGCACACGCGCGCCACCGGTGCATCGAGCGCGTCGAACGCCCCTTCCATGATGCACGCGCTCACCTCCGCGGCAAAGCCGCCGGTCTTCCAGGCTTCCTCCACGATCACCGCCCGGTGCGTGCGTGCCACCGAGGCGAGGATCATCTCGGTGTCCAGAGGTCGCAGGGAGCGCAGATCGATGACTTCGGCATCGACGCCGAGTTCGGCCAGCTGCGCTGCGGCGCGCTCGGTCTTGCCGAGCGCGCCGCCGTAAGCGATCAGGCTCACGTCCTTGCCGCGGCGCCGCAGCGCTGCGCGGCCAATCTCCATCGGCGTGCCGTCCTCGCTCTCGCCTTCGAGGGGATACAGCGTCGCATGCTCGAACATCAGCACCGGGTCGGGTTCCTTGAGTGCGGCCAGCAGCAACCCTCTGGCATCGGCCACCGTGGCCGGCGTCACCACCTTGATGCCGGGGATATGCGCGTACCAGCCCTCCAGGCTATGCGAGTGCTGCGCGGCGAGCTGCCGCCCGCCGCCGGTTGCCATGCGCACCAACAGCGGGACACCGAACTGGCCGCCGGACATGTGGCGCAAGGTGGCGGCGTTGTTGACGATCTGGTCGAGGGCGAGCAGGCTGAAATTGATGGTCATGACCTCGACGATGGGACGCATGCCGCCCAGCGCCGCGCCGATGCCGGCGCCGACAAAGGTCGACTCGGACAAAGGCGTGTCGCGGATCCGCGTCGGCCCAAACTCCTCCAGCAGACCATGGCTTACGCCGAACGCACCGCCGTACTTGCCGACGTCTTCGCCCATCAGGAACACGCGGGGGTCGGCGCGCAACGCGTCGCGCATTGCGCTTCGGACTGCCTCGCGGTAGGTCATCTTGGCCACTGTGGCTCCAATGCTGTCATCGACATGAGGAAACGTTACGTGGCGACGCTGCCATAGACGTCGCGCGCCAGATCGGAGACCGGTTCGCAGCCGCCCTTCTCGGCTTCAGCCACGGCCCAGTCGATATCGTTGGCGACGCCGGTTTCCAGCGTCTGCAATTCGGCATCGTCCAGCATGCCCTGCGTCCGGAGGTAAGCGTCGAACAGCGAGATTGGATCGCGGCCGCGCCATTGCGCGACCTCTTCCTTGCTGCGATACAGCTCCGGGTCGGACATCGAGTGCGCACGGTAGCGATAGGTGCGCAGTTCGAGGAAATACGGTCCGTCGCCGCGGCGCACCTGCGCTACGGCGCGTTGCGTCGCCGACTCCACCGCCAGCACGTCCATGCCGTCAACGGCTTCGGCGGGTATGTTGTAGTTCTGCGCCTTGAGGTGAATGTCGGTCTGCGATTCGGAGCGCGCCAGCGCGGTGCCCATGGCATAGAGGTTGTTCTCGCACAGGAACAGGACCGGCAGCCGCCACAGCGCCGCCAGGTTGAGCGATTCGTGGAATTCCCCTTCGGCAACTGCGCCTTCGCCGAAAAAGCATGCGGTCACGGCCGGTCTCTCCTGCATCTTGTCGGCGAGCGCGAGACCGACGGCGACCGGCAGGCCGCCGGCGACGATGGCATAGCCGCCGTAGAATCGGCGCCCGGCGTCGAACATGTGCATCGAGCCGCCGCGGCCGCGGCTGCAGCCGTTCGCCTTGCCGTACATCTCGGACATGATTTTTCCCGCGGGCACGCCGCGCGCGAGCGCCTGGCCGTGTTCGCGGTAGGTCGCAACCACTGCATCCTCGACGGCGAGCGCCTGCATGGCGCCCACCGCAATCGCTTCTTCGCCGATATACAGGTGGAGGAAGCCGCGGATCTTTCCGGCGCTGTACAGTTCGGCCGCCTTCTCTTCGAAGCGGCGAATCAGCAGCATCTGGCGCAGCAGCGCCAGCGCATGCTCGCGCTCGTTGCCGGCGGTCGCCGCAGTCTTGTGGATGCTCATGCCCGTCCTCTCGGTTACGACCTGAGGGGATACATTCCCTCAGACTCCCCTGACTCAGTGGTTCATTCGGCCATTCCGAATGAACCGCCATGCCTTCGGTTACGATCTGAGGGGATACATCCCCTCAGACTCCCCTTAGTCAGTGGTTCATTCGGCCATTCCGAATGAACCGCCATGTGTACTGTCTCGCTCTCACATGCTCTCCAGGGTCGAGACATCCCCTTCCGGCAATCCCAGTTCGCGCGCCTTGAGCAGGCGGCGCATGATCTTGCCGCTGCGCGTCTTTGGCAGGCTCTGCTGGAATTCGATTTCCTTGGGCGCCACCACCGCGCCCAGCCGTTTCCTCGCGTGCGCCATGATGTCCTTCCTCAGCGCATCGCTTGGCTCATACCCGGCCTTGAGCGCGATGAAAGCCTTAATCACCTCCAGCGCAACCGGGTCGGGCTTGCCGATGACGCCGGCTTCCGCTACCGCCGGATGCTCCATCAGCACGCTCTCGACTTCGAACGGGCCGATCAGGTGGCCGGAGGTTTTGATCACGTCGTCCTTGCGGCCGACGAACCAGAAATAGCCGTCGGAATCGCGGCGCGCCAAGTCGCCCGTCAGGTACCAGCCGCCGGCAAAACACTTGCGGTAGCGCTCCGGTTCATTGAGATAGCCGCGAAACATCGATGGCCATCCCGGCCGCAGCGCGAGTTCGCCTTCGGCGCCGGGTTCGTCTATCTGAGTGACGCTGCCGTCGGCGTTATGCCGCACGATGGCGGCATCGATTCCGGGCACGGGCTTGCCCATCGAGCCGGGGCGCACATCCAGCGCAGGAAAGTTGGCGATCATGATGCCGCCGGTCTCTGTCTGCCACCAGTTGTCGTGGAATGGCAGGCCGAACGCCGTGACGCCCCAACGCACCGCCTCGGGATTGAGCGGTTCGCCCACGCTCGCCAGGTAACGC
>JADGRR010000322.1 GCA_017880745.1 Burkholderiales bacterium | reverse complement strand
ATGTGAATGTTGCGTTGCAGCGGGCGCGCTTCAAAGGCGCGCGACGGAACACTTCGTTAAGGAGCTATTAAGAGATGAGCCAAGTCCAAGTATTGTCGCTACCCGTGCCTTCCCTGGTTGGAAGCCTGGAAACCTACATTGCTACGGTGAATCGGTTTCCGCTGCTGACGGCGGAGGAGGAATCGCGCCTTGCGCGCAAGCTGCGCGACGAAAACGACATCGACGCCGCGCGCGCTTTGGTGGTATCGCATCTGCGCGTGGTGGTCGCGATCGCCCGCGGCTACCTCGGCTACGGCCTGCCGCACGCGGATCTGATCCAGGAGGGCAACATCGGCCTGATGAAGGCGGTGAAACGCTTCGATCCCGAGCGCAACGTGCGCTTGGTGTCTTTTGCCATCCACTGGATCAAGGCTGAAATGCACGAATTCATTCTGAAGAACTGGCGCCTGGTGAAAATTGCCACCACCAAGGCGCAGAGAAAGCTGTTCTTCAATCTGCGCTCGATGAAAAAAGGCCTCGGGCCGCTGTCGCAGGAGGCGGTCGAGGACATGGCGCGGCAACTGCGCGTCAAACCGCAAGAGGTCCGGGAAATGGAAATGCGGCTCTCGGGCCAGGACGTGGCCCTCGAAGCCAACGACGACGACGACGACAGCTACGCCCCGATCGCTTACCTGTCCGATCCGGACAACGAGCCTTCGCAATTGCTTGAATTCGACGAAACCGAGCGCGTCAGCGCGCATGGCCTGCAAGCGGCCCTGGCAAGCCTGGACGAACGCAGCCGCCGTATCATCGAGGCGCGCTGGCTGCGCGAAAAAAACCCGGCGACGCTGCATGACCTCGCGGCCGAGTTCAAGGTTTCCGCCGAGCGCATTCGCCAGGTCGAGGCCAAAGCAATGCAGAAAATGAAGGGGTTGCTAACCGCGGCATGAATGGCGCGCGAGCTCTGCTTATCCCTGCTTGAGCAAGACGCGCAGATCGGCGGCCAAGTTGGCGCCGCCGTCGCCGTAGCGGGCAAACAGCCGGACTCGTCCCTGCGGGTCGAATACATAACTTCCGGCGGTATGGTCCACCGTATAGCTGCTGGGCGTGCTGCCGGGTTGTTTCTGATAGAACACGCGGAATTCCTTCGCTGTCCTGGCCGTGGTTTCCATGTCGCCATATAGCCCGAGAAAACTCGGGTTGAAGGCGGGGACATAGTTGGCCAGCAACTCACGCGTGTCGCGTTCCGGATCGACAGTGACAAATAACATTTGCACGCGCGACGCGTCCGTCCCGAGCTGTTGCAGTACCGCCGTCATCTCCATCATGGTGGTGGGACAGACGTCGGGACATTGGGTGTAGCCGAAGAACATCACTACCGCCTTGCCGCGAAAGTCCGCCAGCGTGCGCACCTTGCCGTTATGGTCGGTCAGGCGAAAATCCTTGCAGCAGTCGGCGCCAGTTAGGTCGGTGTTCTTGAACCCGGGCTGGGGCGGAGCGCAGCCGACGAACGAGAGCACGAGGAGCGCGGCACCGAGGAGGCGCAAGGAACTGGCAGGCTGTGGAATAACTCGTTTCATAGTCGGTAGGTCTCGCGATCGTTGAATGGCGTCGCTCTCAGCAGCTTCCGGTTGTGGGGATACCGAAGGTGGCCCAAGCACGCGGCGGAACCCTGCCTTTCGCACCCGGCCCCTTTTTCGACACCGCGCTACACATAGTGGTCCAGCAGCAGCGCTGAGAACAGCAAGGCCAGGTAGAGGACGGAGTAGCGGAAAGTCTGTTGCGCCAGCCGGTCGCTGTAGGCCGCGTAGATTCTGATCGCGTAGTACAGGAACATTCCGTCCAGAAGGAGCGCGGTCGCCAGATAGATCCAGCCGCTCATGCCGTAGGCGAAAGGCAGCAAGGTGCTGGCGATCAGAATCACCGTGTACAGCAACACGTGCAGCCGCGTGAATTTCTGGCCATGGGTGACCGGCAGCATGGGCAAGCCGGCGCGGGTGAAGTCCTCGGTGCGGTACAGCGCCAGCGCCCAGAAATGCGGCGGCGTCCAGGCATAGATGATCAGCACCAGCAGCAGCGCCTCGGGCGCCACTTCCCCGGTCACGGCAGTCCAGCCGAGCAGCGGCGGCATCGCCCCGGAGAGCCCGCCGATGACGATGTTTTGCGGCGTGGCCGGCTTCAACACCACGGTGTAGATGACGGCATAACCGACGAAGGTGCCGAACGTGAGCCACATGGTGAGCGCATTGACGTAACGGTAGAGCAGGAACATGCCGATGCCGCCGATCACGCCGGCGAAGATGACGGTCTGCAAGGATGTCAACTCCCCGCGAGGCAACGGACGTGCCCGTGTGCGAGCCATCTTGGCGTCGATCTCTTGCTCAATCAGGCAATTGATGGCGAACGCCGCGCCCGCCAGCAGCGCGATGCCGGCCGTTCCGGCGAACAGCACGCGCCACGGCACCATGCCTGGAGTCGCGAGGAACATGCCGATCACAGCACAGAATACCGCCAGCATGGTCACGCGCGGTTTGGTCAGCGCGTAGAACTGCCGCATGCGCTGCGCGGTGTCGTGCAAAGTAAGCGGCAAGGCCATGAGCTCAGCGCAGAAAGAGAACGAAATAGTCTATCACGATGGGTATGGACGGCAGCCTCTAGCCGATGCGCGAAGCCCGAAGCAGCCGCGCCAGGTCTTTGTGCATCCTGCGCGGATCGGCGCCCCTGGGGAAGCGCAGCATCAGATTGCCGTGCGGGTCGATCACGTAGATATGGTCGCGCACGCTGCCTACCGGCGGAAACTCCGCCAGCAGCGGACTGCCGGCCGCGCGCAGCATGCGCGTACCGTCGTATTCGCGCAGCAGCAGCGTTTGCAGCGGCGCCTCATCCAGGATCAGCCACACGCGCTCGACCCGCTCCATCTCGCGCCCCTGAGCGAGGCGCACCTGACGCATGTCGTACAGCTTGGCCTGGCACGCCGCGGCACAATCGGCCTGATCCAGTTGCAGCAGAATCCACTTGCCCCTGAGGGCAGACAGTCTGAACGCGCGCTGGTCCAGGTGGCGCAGAGGCGGATCGCTGAGCGGACGCGGCGCAATAAGCTCGCCATAATTCATGCCGCCCTGCGGCTGCCAGTAATAGTAGGCGATCATGGCGGCAACAAAAGGCGCGAGGCACAAGGCCGCAATCGCGAACATCTTGATGCGCCCGGAGCGCGGATCAGGCTGCGCGTTTGAAGCTGAGCGCGACATAGGAAATCAAGATCGTGGTTGCGAGCGCATACCACTGGAAGGCGTAGCCGCGGTGCCGGTCCGCGCCGGTGTCCGGGCGCTCCCAGGCGCGCAGCAGGCCGTCGGCAGCGTCGTTCGTCTGCTGCAGCACGACCGGCTGCAATTTGAGTCCCGACCATTTCGCATAGCGCGCGAGCACCAGGTTCTGCCACACGATGCCTTCCTCGGTTTTCGCGCCCAGCTCGAGGATGTGGCTGCTGGGTACGATGGCGATACCCTCCACGGTCTCGGTCCCGGCGGGCGTCTGGATCTGCGGCAGCCGGTCGCGCCGGGTGCCCGCGGCCACCCAGCCGCGGTTCACCAGCACATACATGTCGCCTCCGGTTATCTTCAACGGCGTCAGCACCTGGTAGCCGGCGACGCCGCGCAGCACCTTGTTGTCGAGCAGGACGGTGTGCCTGGCCGAATACTCGCCGCGCACGCTGACGCGGCTGAATTCGTAGCCATGCGCGTCGACCGGGACGGACGGCAGGGCCAGCACCGCGTGGCGCGCGGCGTCATCCAGATCGCGCCCGAGCGCGAGCTTTTCCTCGGCGCGGCGCGTCTGCCAGTTGCCCAGCGCCAGGGTGAGCGCGATTGCGGCGAGCGCCGCCGCGCCGGGCAGGAAGGCGGGACGGAAGCTCCGGTTTCCAAGCATGGGTGGATTGGTGTTCTTTCTAGTAACGCTGGTTTGACTGGGATACACTCACAAAATTCCGCCGGCACCTGCAATGAAAATCGTCGTCATCATATTCGTAATCCTGATCCTCGCCAGCCTGGGCTCGGCGTTGTTCTTCCTGATCACCGATCGCGGTCAATCCAAACGCACCGTAAAAGCCCTGGCCCTGCGCGTCGGCCTGTCGGTAACCCTGTTCCTGTTACTGATGGCGGGCTACTACTTTGGCCTGATCCCGGGGCGGCTTACCTAGGGAAGACCCGTTTCAGGCATTCTGAAGCGGACCCTGGGACCTCAAAAAAAGCGCCGCACAGTGTGCGGCGCGTCGAAAGCCCCTTGCGGGACTCCTCCTCCGTTGTCTTTAACCGCTGATTGGCACCGAGGCCCACCAGGGCCGTTCGTCAGGCTATACCCAGTAGACGAAAATGAACAGCAGCAGCCAAACGACGTCGACGAAGTGCCAGTACCAGGCCACCG
>JADGRR010000321.1 GCA_017880745.1 Burkholderiales bacterium | reverse complement strand
GGAACTCCCCTGCCAGTTCGCGCAGGTAGAACGCCACTATGTGCGGCGCGAAATCGTGCCCGGCCTCAGCCAGCATCTCCGGGAACTCTCCCAGCCTCTGCGCCAAAGCGAGTTCGCGCGCTAGCGTGAGCGGCGCGAGGCCGGCGGCGGGGAGCACCTGCGGATTTCCGCCCCATTGCGCCAGTACCGAGCAGATGCGCGCATGCGCGTACTGAACGTAATACACCGGATTGTCCTCGGTTTGCGACTTCGCGAGGTCGATATCGAACACGAACTCGCTGTCGGCTTTGCGCGAAACCAGGAAAAACCGCACTGCGTCGCGTCCCACCTCGTCGATCAGGTCGCGCACGGTGACGTAGCTGCCGGCGCGCTTTGACAGCTTTACCTCCGCGCCGCCTTTCATCACCGTCACCATCTTGTGCAGGACATAGTCCGGATAGTCCCGGGGGATGCCGGCGCCCGTCACCGAACTCAAGGCTTGCAGGCCGGCGCGCACCCGCGCCACCGTGCCGTGATGGTCCGAGCCCTGAATATTGACCGCGCGCGCGAAACCACGCTGCCACTTGGTGAGATGATAGGCGACGTCGGGCACGAAATACGTGTGGCTGCCGTCGGACTTGCGCATCACCCGGTCCTTGTCGTCGCCGTAGTCGGTGGTCTTGAGCCACAGCGCGCCGTCCTTTTCGTAGGTCTTCCCCGATGCGGCGAGCGCGCTGACCGTCGCGTCGACCTTGCCCTCGGCGTAGAGCGAGGATTCGAGGTAATAGTTGTCGAATCCCACACCGAACGCCTTGAGGTCCTCATCCTGCTCGCGGCGCAGCGCGGCGACCGCGAACTTGCGCACCGCGCCGAGATCACCGGCATCTCCGCCCTGAGCGACATAGTCCGCTGCGATCTCGCGTATGTATTCGCCGTGGTAGCCGGACTCGGGGAAGGTCACCGTTTCGCCGCGCAGTTCGCGTGCGCGCGCCTGCACCGAAAGCGCCAGATTGTCGATTTGAACGCCGGCATCGTTGTAATAGAACTCGCGCGTCACTTTCCAGCCTTGGGCTTCGAGCAGGGCCGAGATCGCGTCACCCAACGCCGCCTGGCGGCCGTGGCCCACATGCAGCGGCCCGGTCGGATTGGCGGAAACGAATTCGACCAGGATGGGCCGACCCCGACCGGCGTCGGCGCGGCCGTAGCGCGCACCCGCCGCGAGTACCATGCGCGCCGCGTCCAGCTTGGCTGCCGGTTTCAGGCGCAGATTGATGAAGCCGGGCCCCGCAATTTCCGCCTGGTCCAGCCAGGGCGAGGCAGGCAGGACAGCGACCAGCGCCTGCGCCAGGTCGCGCGGATTGCGCTTGAGTTCTCGCGCCACCTGCATGGCGACATTGCACGCCCAGTCGCCGTGCGCGGCCTGTTTCGGACGCTCGAGCGCAATAATGGACGCCGGATACTGCGGCGCCACGCGCGCCAGCGCTTGCGTCAGCAGATCCGTCAGATGGGACTTGATTGCAGCGGACAAGGGGAGGGGTTTGCGGTGAAAAAAAGTTGCGCAATTATACCTTGGGAAGCTCTGATCGAGTCCGTGACGCGATCAGAGTTTCCTCTGACGTGGGGGATATACGCCCCGAAGGAAGTCCTCTTGGGGGACAAGGGGGCATCGGCCCCTTGTTCGTTCTATCTATACCTTGGGAAGCTCTGATCAAGTCCGTGAGGCAGTCAGTGCTTCATCCAACCTGGATCAAAACTCGATCGGATCGACATCCAGATGCCAGCGCACCGCGCGCTGGGGCAGGGCATAAAGCTTCGCGCTCCAGGCGGCGAGGTACGCCTGCAGCGCTTTGCGCGATTCGGACTGGGCGAGCAGCTGCGCGCGCTCGCGCCCGGCAAGGCGCGTTACGGTCATCGGCACCGGATCGTAGAGCGTGATGCCGGCCGGGGGCGGGCCCGCGAGTGCGGCCGCCTCGCGCAGGAATCCGAGCGCGATTTCGAGTTCCCCGGCTTCGGCGCGCAGCACGGCCTCAAACACGTAAGGCGGGAAACCGGCCTGCTCGCGCTCGGCGAGCAGCGTTCGCGCGAAGCCGGCGTAGTCATGCTGCGCCAGCGCCGTATACAGCGGATGCCGCGGATACTCGGTCTGGATCAGAACTTCGCCGGGCAGACCGGCACGTCCGGCGCGTCCCCCGACCTGCACCAGTTGCGCGAACAGGCGCTCCGGCGCGCGGTAGTCGGCGGAATACAGCGCGCTGTCTGCGTTGAGCACCGCGACCAGGGTCAGATTCGGGAAGTCGTGCCCCTTCGCCAGGATCTGGGTGCCGACCAGGATGTCCGCGCGGCCCCCCTGGATCTCCTCCAGCATGCGCGAGAAGCTGCCTCTGTTGCGGGTGCTGTCCCGATCGATGCGCAGAATGCGCGCCTGCGGGAAGCGCGCGGCGAGCGTCGCTTCCAGCCGCTGCGTGCCGCGGCCGAAGGGGTGGATATCGGCGTTGCCGCAGTTCGGGCAGTGGCGCGGGATGCGCGTGCTCGCGCCGCAATGATGGCAGCGAAGCTGCTTGTCGGCGAGATGCAGCACCATGCGGGTGGAGCAGCGCTTGCAGCCGCTCACCCAGTCGCAGGCCGGACACATCAGCACCGGTGCGTAGCCGCGGCGGTTCAGAAACACCAGGCTCTGCTCGCCGCGCTCGAGACGTTCCCCCAGCGCCTCCAGCACGGGTGGCGCGAGCCCGTCTTCGAGCTTGTGCTTGCGCATATCGACCGCGCGCACCAGCGGCAACCGCGCCTGCGGCACGGCGCGCTGCGATAGTTGCAGCAGGCGGTAGCGGCCGGACAAGGCGCGCGCATAGGTTTCGAGGGCGGGTGTGGCCGAGCCGAGCACGATCGGGACTCCCGCCTGGCGCGCACGAAATACCGCCACGTCGCGCGCCGAGTAGCGCAATCCGTCCTGCTGTTTGAAGGATGAATCCTGCTCTTCGTCCACCACGATCAGCGCCAGCTTTGGCAAGGGCGCAAACACGGCGAGCCGGGTGCCGAGCACGATCGCGGCTGCGCCGCTTTGCGCCTGCAGCCAGTGCCGGGTGCGCTCGCCGCCGGCGAGGCCGCTGTGCAAGCTCACCAGCGGCGCATCGGGAAAACGCTCGCGGAATTCCTGCGTGAGGCGCGGCGTGAGATTGATCTCCGGCACCAGTACCAGCGCCTGTCTGCCCGCCGCCAGGGCGTGCGCGATCAGGCGCAGGTAGATCTCGGTCTTGCCGCTGCCGGTGATCCCGTGCAGCAGAAAAACTCCATAGCCGGGCCCGGCGCCCTCGATTTGCTGCAACACCTGCTGCTGCTCGGCATTCAATGCAAGTTTCTCGACGAAACGGCAGACACTCGCCTGCGGTGGCGGTTGATAGCGCTCGATCGAGCCGGCGGTGGCGAGTTCGGCCAGGACTGCTTTCGCGCTTTGACTTTCGGCCAGCAACGCCTGCTCCGCACAATCGGAGCGCGACAGGGCTTCCAGCAGCACGCGCTTCACCTTGGCGCGCGCCGGCAATTGCGCCAACACCTCGCGTCCGCCGGCAGTCAGCCGGTAAGCGACTGCTTGCTCGAGCGCTGGCGCGGCGGCGGCTCTGCGCAGCCGCGCCGGCAGGCCGTTAAAAATGACTTCGCCCAGGGGTCGGTGATAATAGCCGCTGCAGAACTGCGCCAATTCCAGCCAGTCGCGCCCGAGCGCAGGGGTCTCGCGCAGGATGCGCACTGCCGACTTCAACTTTTCACTGTCGACATCCGATTTGTCGGTGACGGCGATGATTACGCCCACTGCCCGCTTGTTGCCGAATGGCACCAGCACGCGCATGCCAATGTCGGTATCACTCGCCTCGGCACAACGATAATCGAACAGGTGCGGCAGCGGCAGGTCGAGCGCGACGCGCAGTATGCTCATTCGTCGCCAGTGAAAAAAAAATCGACTTGGGAAGCTACGTGAGAAGTTTGAAGCGTTTTGTCCGGAAACGGCTGCATCACCCTATTGCCAAAGGGGAACTCCGGTTGTGCACAATTTTTGTGGGTAACTTTGTGAATAAGTTTGTAATCTCGCTGTAACCATCTTTGCCATAAGGAATTTCTTCGTCTGCCCAAAATCGCAGCTAGGCATTTATTCATTTTAAAACACGCTGTTGCGCCCTCTCGCCAGAGGCGTGACCGCTGTCGTCAGTAAATCCGGGCGGGAGCACGATGTTGTGCATAAGTCAAGTTTTGCGCAAGCCGCAGAAATCCTTAGCTGGCGCGGGGGTTGACGCTGTTGCCGTGATAGCGCGGGCTCGACTGGTGCACGCAATCGACCAGAACTTTGACCGATTCCGGCGGGGTAAATTGGGAAATACCGTGGCCGAGATTGAATACATGGCCGCTGCCATGCCCGAAGGAAGCGAGGATTTTTTCCGTTTCGCGCTGTACCAC
>JADGRR010000320.1 GCA_017880745.1 Burkholderiales bacterium | reverse complement strand
TCAGGACAACCCGCCCGCCTGGCGCTGAGGCGACCGGGTGAGGTTCGTGAACTGCGTCATCACACGCAGCAACTAGTACTACGACGGGTTAGTTTCGAAGCCTATGCCTTGTAGGAGCGAGCTTGCTCGCGAACTGCGTGGTTCGCGAGCAAGCTCGCTCCTACAAGGTGGCGTGCCGAATATGCAGTCGCTCGCCACATTGTTTCGCAACTAGAGTGTCATCGCACTAGTTCGATTCCCGGCGTAGCGCCAGCACGAGCAGCGGCACGCCGGCAGCGAGCACCGCTATGCCCACCAGCGCGCCCAAACGCGTATAGACCAGGCTGGAATAAAGCAGCCAGGCGCTGCTGGCGCAAAAGGCCAGCGGCAGGAACGGATACAGCGGCACCCGGAAGGGCCGCGCACGCTGCGGCTCGCGCCAGCGCAACACGAACAGCGCGAGCCCGGTGAGCAGAAAAAACAGCCAGAACACCGGCGCGGTATAGTCCACCATGGTCTCGAAGCCCTGACGCATGATCGCGCCGAACGCGATCAGCGCCAGCGCCACGGCCCCCTGCAGCAGCAGCGCCTGCGTGGGCGAGCCCGTGCGCGCGTTCCAGCGACCGAGGAAACCGAACACCGCCCAGTCGCAGCCCAGGGCGTAGTTGCTGCGCGCGCCGACCATGATGGTGGCATTGATCGAGGTCAGCGCCGATACCGCGATCATGACGCTGATCAGGCGCGCACCCGCGCTGCCCCACACCTGCTGCAACAGATCGGCCGCGACCACCTGCGAGCGCGCCATGCCGGCCAGGCCCAAGCCGCGCAGATAGGCGAGATTGACCAGCATATACAGCGCGGTGAGGATGAGCATGCTCCATACCAGTGCGCGCAGCATGTTGCGCCGTTCTTGCTTCAATTCGGCCGAAATATAGGCCGCTTCGTTCCACCCGCCGTAGGTCAACAGCACGAACACCATGCACAGGCCGAACGCGGACTGTCCCGGCTCGGCGGCCGCGGGTGCTGCGGCCGCGGCCGCAGCAGGCGCGAGCACCAGCCCGGCAACGGCGACCACGAGCAATCCCAGCACTTCCACGATGGTCAGCCAATTCTGCGTCCCGGCGCCGGCCTTCACGCCAGCGATGTTGACCGCAGTCAGCACGATCACGATCACGGCGGCGTAAAGCGCGGACGAATGCTCACCCAGCGAATATAGCCGCGAACAATAGTCGCCGAACACGAATGCGAGCAAGGCGATCGAGCCGGTGGCGATTACCGCCAGGCGCGCCCAGGCGAACAGGAACGATAATTTCCTGCCGTAGGCGCGGGTGAGGAAATGGTAATCACCGCCGGCGCTTGGAAAGGCCGTGGCGAGCTCGGCGTAACAAAGCGCGCCGATCAGCGAAACGACACCGCCCAACAGCCAGGCGGCGAGCATGGCCCATGCGCCGCCTGCATTGGCCGCCACCACGGAAGGCGACTTGAATATCCCCGCGCCGACGACGAGGCCGACGATCAGGCCGATGGCGTCGCGAAGATCGAGTACCGGCTCAGGCCGCGCCGCTGGTTGCGTAGTATCCGCCTGCTCTTTACTCATGCCGGGGATTATCCGGTGATCCCGCGCCGCGGCCAAGTGCTCTGTTAGACTTCGGGAAAGAATCGATGATGCCGGACCCGCACGAAGACTTGAGTATGGCGCTCGAGCGCATGCAGCTGTTGCGCCCGGGTGAGACGTTCCGCGCCGAAACCCTGCCTGGCGGCGTGTCCTCCGACATCCTGCGCATTGATTTGCCCGGGCGTTCCCCGGGGCTTTCCTTTTGTTTCAAGCGGGCGCTGGCCAAACTAAAGGTCGCGGCCGAGTGGCGCGCGCCGGTGGAGCGCAACCATGCCGAAGTCGAATGGCTGCGCGTAGCCAAGGAACTGGTGCCGCAGGCCGTGCCGCTCATCCTCGGCGAGGATGCACAATCGGGCGCGTTCGCGATGGAATACCTTGCACCCGCGCTGCACCCGGTGTGGAAGAACGAACTGCGCGACGGCAACATCCATGCCGAAACGGCAGCCGCGGTCGCCCGCGCCATCGCCGCGATCCATGCGGGGACGGCGCGGCGTACGGATCTCGCCCGGCGTTTTGCCAACGATCACATTTTTCATTCGATCCGGCTGGAGCCCTATCTGCTGGCTACGGCTGAGCACCATCCGGAGTGCGCGGCCCGGCTGCGACAACTCGTTGAAACCACCGCCCGCAACAAACTGGCGCTGGTTCACGGCGACCTCAGCCCGAAGAACATCCTGGTGGCCGCGCGCGGTCCGATCCTGCTCGACGCCGAATGCGCCTGGTACGGCGATCCGGCATTCGATCTCGCCTTCTGCCTGAACCATATGCTGCTGAAATGCCTGTGGCGGCCGCAGTGGCGCGAGCAGTATCTCGCCTGCTACGATGCGCTCGCCTCGACCTACCTTGCGCGCGTCACCTGGGAGCCGCGCGCTGCGATCGAGGCGCGCGTTGCCCACCTGCTGCCCGGCCTGTTCCTCGGTCGCGTGGACGGCAAATCGCCGGCCGAATATCTTACCGACGAGCACGACAAGGAACGCGTGCGCCGCGTGGCGCGCAGATTCCTGCTCGAACCCGCCGACGGCCTCGCAACCGTGCGCGATGCATGGAACGCCGAACTTCGAGGGACTTAGATGCCTGATACAACGATAATCAAGACGCTCGGCCGCAGGGTATGGGACTCGCGCGGCCGGCCGACGGTCGAAGCGGAAATCCATCTTGCCTGCGGCGCGAGCGGTCGGGCGATCGCGCCCGCCGGCGCCTCGCGCGGGTCGCGCGAGGCGATCGAATTGCGCGACGCCGATGGCTTCGGGGTCAAGGCCGCAGTCGGCAACGTCAATGGCGCCATCGGCACAGCGCTCGCCGGCATGGACGCCACAGAACAGGAAGCCATCGACGCCAAGCTGATCGAACTCGATGGCTCGCCCAACAAAGCGCGCCTGGGCGCGAACGCCACGGTCGCCGTGTCCCTGGCCGCGCTGCACGCGGCGGCGCGCGCGCACGGCCTGCCCTTGTTCCAATACCTTGCCCAGGGCAGGCCAGTACGCGTGCCGCTGCCCGAGATTCAGATCTTCGGCGGCGGCGCACACGCCGGACGGCGCATCGATATCCAGGACCTGATGGTGATGGCGCTAGCGGCAAAAAGCTTCGACGAGGCGCTGGAGATGACGGCGCGCGTGTATCACGCGGCTGGTGAACTCATGCGCGAAGCGGGCAAGCTGCGCGGCGTTGCCGACGAAGGCGGCTGGTGGCCGGAATTCGTCAGCAATGAAGAGGCGATCGAAACGCTGGTGCGCGCGATCGCGCGCGCCGGTTTCGTTCCCGGCGACGAAGTCGCGATCTCGCTCGACATCGCCGCCTCGGAGTTCGGCGCCGCCGGCCGCTACCGGCTGGCCACGGACGGCAGGAGCATGGACAGCGACGGCATGTGCGAACTGCTCCTCGGCTGGCTCGCGCGCTATCCCATCGTCTCGATCGAGGATCCGCTCGCCGAGGACGACCGCGCGGGCATGATGCGCCTCACCGCCGCGGCCGGGGACAAGGTGCAGATCATCGGCGACGATTATCTGACCACCAGCGCCGGGCGCGTGAAAGCCGCGATCGCCGACAAGGCCTGCAACGCCGTGCTGCTCAAACCCAACCAGTGCGGAACCGTGACCGAGACGCGCGCGGCGCTGGACGCGGCCAAAGCCGCCGGCTGGGGCTGCATCGTCTCGGCGCGCTCGGGCGAAACCGAGGACGTGAGCATCGTGCACCTTGCAACCGGCTGGGACGCAGGCCAGTTGAAGGTCGGCTCGTTCGCGCGCGGAGAGCGCATGGCGAAATGGAACGAGGCGCTGCGCATCGAGGAGCTGCTGGGCGCTGACGCGCATTTCGCCGGCCATAGTGCACTGCCGATGAAGAAATCCTAGAGTGTAGAAGCGAGCTTGCGCCGCGAAGCAAGTCCCCACCTCTTCGGCTGGTCCCGACCTTCGGTCTCCCGCCTTGCGGGGCTCGCAAGCCGTGGAATTCGCGAGCAAGCTCGCTCCCGCGAAGGCGCGAACAATGGCATTCGCGAGCAAGCCTGCTCCGGCGAAGGCGGTTATAATGCGCGCGCTGTGAAGAAAAAACCCCTACCCCTGCGTCCATGAGCAGGGTTTCGTCCGCGCGGCCGCATCCTCTGCGCGGCATCCTGATGATCATGACGGCAGTGGCCATGTTCACCGTCATGGACTCGATCGCCAAGTACCTGTCGCGCTTCTATCCCGTGCCAGGCATCGTCTGGGCGCGCTACGCCTTCCACTTGCTCTTCGTCGTCATGATTCTGGGACCGCGCATGAAGCTCGGCCTGGTGCGCACCCGGCATCTCGGGCTGCAGATCGCACGCGGCATCGTGCTCGCGGCATCGAGCATGCT
>JADGRR010000020.1 GCA_017880745.1 Burkholderiales bacterium | reverse complement strand
GTGGCAAACTGCCCACACCCCGCCGACGCATGGCAACTTTGGCTCGACGTTGCCGGTCGTCTACCGCTGGGCCTACGATTACAGCGTGCCGGGCGCCGATACGGACTTCATACCGCAAAACCAGCCACCGAGCAAAAAAGCCGCAAGCACCGAGGAAACGTAGTCATGACGATCTCATTATTCGTTTTGGTCGCAATCATGGCCACGATCGTGTGGTGGCTATTTCGGCAGACGATCAACGTCACGCCCTGGATAGCGCAGCGCCCGATCGACAACGTCTACGGCGATGGCGCCTTGTCCCTGCCGCCGGTGAAAGTGGGTCTTGGGGTGTTTCTTGCGGTCGCCACCTCGCTGTTCGCGCTGCTGATCAGTGCCTACTTCATGCGCATGGCGGGGGCGGACTGGACGACTTTGGAAGTGCCGAAGGGGCTGTGGCTGAACACAGCGGCGCTGATACTAAGCAGTGTCGCCATGCAAGGGACGCGGTCTGCCGCAAGACGGGGACGGATGGACAGCGTGAGAATCGGCCTGATTGCCGGGGGCACGTTCACTTTTTGTTTTCTGGCTGGACAGCTTTGGGTGTGGCAACAACTGCACGCTTCGGGTTATTTTGTAGCGGCCAATCCAGCCAACGCTTTCTTTTACCTGCTCACCGCGCTGCACGGCCTGCACCTGTTGGGGGGCCTGTGGGTCTGGGGCAAGACCACTGCCAAGGTGGCGCGCGGCATTGAGGTCGGCGAGGTACGCTTGAGCGTGGAATTGTGCACGACGTACTGGCACTATCTGCTGCTGGTCTGGCTGGTCTTGTTCGCGCTGCTGCTGTTCACGCCACAGCGTCAGAGTAGTTGTACCCCGGATACGTTTGCAGTCTGCGGGGTGACGAAGTGAGGACCGAACAGGGACACGCGGTTGAGCATCGAGTCGTCGCGCTGCCGCCGGAGAGAGCATTGTCGCAGACCGCGTCGCTGAATAAAGGGGATCAAAGAGCATGACGCAACCCGTAATGACGAGTACGGCGGAATCCCTCCCGCTGCCTGGAGGCTTGCAGGGCATCGTCGCCGACTGGTCCTCGGACCAGCGGGCGTTCAAGAATGTCCCCTGGGGCAAGGCGATGATGTGGATCTTCCTCCTCAGCGATACCTTCATCTTCAGCTGTTTCCTGATCTCGTACATGACGGTGCGAATCTCGACCACGGTGCCTTGGCCCAATCCCAGCGAGGTTTTCGGTTTGACGCTCTTTGGCAAGGAAATTCCGCTCCTCCTGATCGCCATCATGACCTTCGTCCTGATCAGCAGCAGCGGGACCATGGCCATGGCCGTCAAGTTCGGTTATGAAAAAAACAAGAAGATGACCTTTATCCTGTTGCTGATCACCGCGGCATTGGGAGCCACATTCGTCGGCATGCAGGCCTTCGAGTGGACCAAGCTGATCGTGCACGAGGGGGTACGTCCCTGGGGCAACCCGATGGGCGCGGCCCAGTTCGGCTCGTCATTTTTCATGATCACGGGTTTCCATGGCACTCACGTGTCGATTGGCGTAATTTTCCTTCTCATCATGGCGGCAAAGGTTTGGCGGGGAGATCTGGATCACGAGCGGCCGGGCTTCTTGACCGGCAGGAAGGGGAACTACGAGATCATCGAAACCATGGGTTTGTATTGGCACTTCGTCGATCTGGTGTGGGTATTCATCTTCGCATTTTTCTATCTCTGGTAAGAGCAATCATGGCACACGCACAGGGGCAACAACATCCGATCGGCATTTATCTCAAGATCTGGGGATTGCTGTTTATCCTCAGCACCGCGTCCTATCTCGTCGACTACTTCCACTTTCAGGGATATCTCAGGTGGTTCCTGATCGTCCTGTTCATGTTGTTGAAGGCAGGGCTGATCGTTTCCTTCTTCATGCATATGATCTGGGAGCGGCTGGCCCTGATGTATGCGATTCTGGTCCCGCCGCTGTTGTTGGTGGTGCTGTTGGGCATCGGCGTGCTTGAAGGGAACTACACCTTCTTTACGCGGGGCGCATTCTTCGGGCCGGGACCCACGGTGCCGGCGGAACATCGGTAAACTGTGACAGAGGGATATTATCTCGACTCACGAATGGCGAGTCATCCCCGACTTTTTTGCAGAGCGATAAACCAGTAGCGCGCGGATGATTCCGTTTCCGGCGCGGTTCTACGAATGGCTTGGCAAGAAGAAAAGCGCTCGCATTCACCTGGCGGTGACGGATATGTGGAAGCCGTTTCCGAACGCCGCGCTCCCACGCGTTGCGCTCGCCTGCGGCACAATGCGTACTTGTTGCAGCGCTTCCTGACTAGGGACTTTGTGTCTCCGCCTCCACGGCGCGGAATGGATTGATGAAGTGCCTGTCGACCGCGACGAGTTCTGATTCCGGATGCCGGGCGCGCATCATGGTCTTGACCGCTTGGCCCTGCCGTTTTCGCGCATAGATCAGGATCAGATATTTGCCTGCCTCGAGATCGTCGTGAAATTTCAGCAGCTTCCGGTTCTCGCTTGCTATACCCGTCAAGCCGCCTACCCAGGAGCCAAACATGGTGACCACCGCGACGACGATGAAATAGACGAAACCCGGGACATCAGGGCCGAAAGGTTCGAAGAACTTGAGCAATCCAGCGCCAATCAGCCCGCCGACGGCGCCGTACGCCGCACCGAGCAAACCGTCGCGAACGAGGTCCCGCGTCTCCAGGTAGTTGCTGGAGTGTATATGCTCTTGTTTCAGTCCGGATTCGTCTCTGGTGACGACGTGCAGGAAGAAGTCTTTGACGCCGGCCGCATGCAGATCATCGGAGACCTGACGCGTGGTAACCAGCGTGGGCGCGAGATAATATAGGCAATTCATGACGTTCCTCCGGTTGCGACGGCGTGAGCTTGCTTATGCGCTCTTATTTCCGTCGATACGATATCTACCCCTCTCCGACGCCATCCGTGCACGTACGCGCACGTCAAAACTATGGTCTGGGAAAAACGGAATGTCAATCCTCGAAACCGTGTATGTATACCCATTGTTTATTCATGGTTAATCGCTCCCCGCGCCGGTAATCGATGGGTCGGTACCAATCCCATGCGCCGTATCTTGGCGGGCCCGGCTGGCCGCGAACCGCGCACCGCCTTCGCACACACGGTAGAATTCGCTGATGCCGATCTACGAATATGCCCCCAAGTCGGGCCACTGCGAGCAATGCAACGGCCTGTTCGAGGTGACGCAGCGCCTGGCCGACGCCAAGCTCACCACCTGCCCGGTCTGCGCCCAGCCATGCGAGCGCCGCATCAGCGCGGTTGCGCTGGGTGGCACCTGGTCGCTGTCGGACAGCAAGATCAAGAACTCGGGGCTTACGCAATACAAGAAAGCCGGCAAGGGCGTCTATGAAAGAACGGCGGGCACGAACGGTCCCGAGCATTTGTTCAAGAATTGAGCAGGTCATTTTGTCATGACCGCAGCGCCTCCCTTGGTTCCGGCCGCTGTCCCCAGGGCGCGCTATGATGCTGCCGCGCTCGTTGGATTTGCGCAGTCGCTGCTGACAGCTGCCGCGATGCCCGGCGACCGGGCGCGCGACGTCGCCGACATCCTGGTCGAAGGCGACCTGCTCGGGCACGACACTCACGGCCTGCAGCTTCTTGCCTCCTATCTGCAGCAGATCGACGCGGGCCAGATGAAACTCGAAGGCGAGCCGCTGACGCTTGCCGATCATGGCGCCGTGCTTACCTGGGACGGCCAGCGCTTGCCCGGCCCCTGGCTGGTGCTGCGCGCCATGGATATCGCAATGGAGAAGGCAAGGACCTACGGCAGCGGCACGGTGACCATCGGCCGCAGCCATCATATCGCCTGTCTTGCGGCCTACCTCAAGCGCGCCACCGACCGCGGCCTGGTCATGCTGTTGCTTTCGTCCGCGCCGGCCGGCGCCAGCGTCGCTCCGCATGGGGGTCTGCGGTCCGTGTTCTCGCCCAGCCCGATCGCCATCGGCTTTCCGACCGACGATGGTCCGGTACTGGTCGACGTGTCCACCTCCATCACCACCAACGGATTGACCAATCGCCTGCGCCGCGAAGGAAAGCGCCTACCCCAGCACTGGCTGATCGACGAAAATGGGGCGCCGTCCGATGACCCTGCGGTGTTGTCATCGCCGCACCGCGGAACGATCCTGCCGCTGGGCGGACTCGACGCCGGCCACAAGGGATATGGCCTGGCGCTGCTGGTTGAAGCGCTCACGGCGGGTCTGGCCGGCCACGGCCGCGCCGATCCCCTCGAACCTCTGGGGGCGAGCGTATTCGTGCAGATTCTGGATCCGGAGGCATTCAGCGGCGGCGACGCATTCCGCCGCCAGATGGGGTGGGTGGCGCAAGCCTGCTTGGACAACCCGCCGCGACAGGGATTCGACCGCGTTCGCCTGCCCGGGCAGAACGGCCTCGCGCGCAGGGAACGACAATTGCGAGACGGCGTCGAGCTCGAACCGTCGGTCCTGCCGGCGCTGTATCCGTGGGCGGAAAAATTCCGCGTCGCTTTGCCAGGAGCCTTGTAAGGCCCGAGAACGGACTTCAGGACTCCGATAGATCCAGCTCGGCATGGAACTCCGATTCGACCCGCTTCAGCTTGAAACCGATCTTGCGCGAAACGCGCTGCATGGAAACGTTGTCGCTGAGGATGGTGGCGACGATGCGCTGAAGCTTTTCGTCGCGCCCGATCTGTACCAGGCGGCGCAACAGCTCGCCGCCGAACCCGTGTCCCTGAAAGGCGTCGCTGACGAGAATAGCGAACTCGGCCTCCGCCGTCTGGTGCAATTTGCTCAAGCGCCCGATCGCCAGAATGGCGCGTTCCCCCGTCTTCGGGTCTTTTCGCTCCACGACCAGCGCCATCTCGCGCTCGTAATCGATAAAGCACAGGCGCGTCAGGCGATCGTGGGCGACACGCCGGTTGTACTGGATGTAGTGGAAGTAGCGCATGTACACGCTTTGCTCAGACAGGGTCGCATGGAACTGCACCATCAGCGGCTCGTCTTCCGGGCGGATCGGGCGAATGGTGACCGACATGCCGGCCTTCGACGTCCATTCCGACGCATATTGCGCCGGGTAAGGGCGAATGACGAGCCTCGGCAATCGGTCTTCGCCTACGTCCGGCCCGTACAACACAATGCGCGCATCGAGCGCGATGAGTCCGGCGGCGCCTGACTGCGCGCCGTCCGCCGGGGGCGCGATCGGGGAGGGCGCAGCGAGCAGCGGGTTGATGTCGATCTCCTCGATCCAGCGCTGCTCGACGACCAGTTGGCTGAACCGCACCAGCAGGCGCGCGAGCGCATCCAGATCGACCGGCGCGCGGCCGCGCACGCCCTTGAGCGCTTTGTAGATCGTCGTTTGCTCCATCATGCGCCGCGCCAGCGTTGTGTTGAGCGGCGGCAGCGCGAGCGCGCGGTCACGGAACACCTCGACCAGCTGCCCGCCGGCGCCGAACAGCAGCACCGGACCGAATTGCGCGTCGATACTGCTGCCGACGATCAGTTCGTAGCCATCGAGCTTGACCATCGGCTGCACCGTCACGCCGAGAAAGTGCTTGGTGCCGCGCGCACGCGGTTGGCGCGCCGCTTTTGCCGCGGATTCGATCGCGCGGTAAGCGCGCCGCACCGCATCGGCATCGGCGAGGTTCAGCTGCACCCCGCCGACGTCGGTTTTATGCGTGATCGTCTGCGAATGCAGCTTGAGCACGACAGGGTAGCCGATGGCGGCCGCGCATTTCACCGCTTCGCCTTCGCTGCCGGCGACGCGCGTCTGCACAGTCGGAATGCCATAGGCGGCGAGCACCTGCTTCGACTCGAACTCGGTCAACAAGGTGCGGCCCGCTTTGCGCGCGTCGAGGATAACCTGCCCTGCCCGCGCGCGGTCCGGCGCCGCCTCCATCTCGGCCTCCACCAGCATCGGCGTTTCGTACAGGCCGCGCAGGTTATAGGCGTAGCGAACCATCAGGGTGAACGTGCGCGCAGCCGTGTCCGGATAGCCGAAAGTCGGGATGTTCGCCTGGTTGAGGATAGCCTCGCCGGCGACGACATCTTTGCCACCCATCCAGCTCGCGAGCACCGGCTTGCCCCGGGTCACGGCAAACGCCGTCAGACGCCTGGCCGTTTCGGTCGGATCGGTCATCGCCTGCGGCGTGAGGACCACCAACAGACCGTCGCTGTTCGGATCCTTGCTGGCAATCTCGAGCACCTGCGCGTAGCGCTCCGGATCGGCGTCGCCGAGGATGTCGATCGGGTTGCCGTGGCTCCAGTGCGACGGCAGCATCCTGTCGAGCGCCTGCATCGTCGGTTCGGACAACTCGGCCAGCTCGCCGCCGAGGGCGATCAGGGTATCGGTGGCGAGCACGCCCGGTCCGCCGGCGTTGGTGACGATGGTAAGGCGTGGGCCGGACGGACGCGGCTGCTTCGCCAGCACCTCGGCCATGTGGAACAAATCGGAGATGGAGTTGACGCGTAACACGCCGCAGCGGCGGAACACCGCGTCGAGCACGTCGTCGCTGCCGGCAAGCGCGCCGGTATGCGAGGCGGCAGCCTTTGCCGCAGCCGCCGTGCGCCCCGCCTTGATTACAATGATCGGCTTGGTCAGCGCGACCTCGCGCGCGGCGGAGATGAAAGAGCGCGCATCGCCGATGGACTCCATATAAATCATGATGCTGTGCGTATGCGGATCGTCGCCGAGAAAGTTGATCAGGTCGCCCCAGTCAACGTCGAGCATCGAGCCGACGGAGACGCAGGCGCTGAAGCCGACGTTTTCGCGGAAGCTCCAGTCGAGCACGGCAGTAAGCAGCGCGCCGCTTTGGCTGATGAAGCCGACCGTGCCTGGGCGCGCCATCGCGCTCGCAAAGGTTGCGTTCAGATGCGTCACCGGGCGCATCACGCCCAGGCAATTCGGGCCGATGAGGCGCAGCTTGCCGCGCGCCGTCTCGGCGATCTGCCGTTCCAGTTCGATGCCGGCGGCACCGGCCTCCTTGAACCCGGCCGAGATGATGATCGCGCTTTTCACTCCGGCCGCGACGCACTCGCTGACGATGCCGGGCACCGTCGCAGCGGGGGTGACGATGACGGCCAGATCGATCGGCTCGGGCACGCCGGCGACGTGCGTATAGGCCTTGATGCCCAGCACCTGCTTGTGCCGCTTGTTGATCGGATAGACGGCGCCGCCAAATGGATTGCTGATGAGATTCCAGAGCACGGTGCGTCCGACCGCGCCCTCTTTTTCAGTCGCGCCGATCACGGCGACGCTCTTTGGCGCAAAGATGGCACGCAGCGAGTCGCGCTCGAAATGCAGCACGTCCTGCGCGCGGTCGGCGCCATCGGCTGGCGCGGTCGGTTTGAGTTTCATTCTGTTTTCCGTTGGTATCATTCAGCCAGAATATGCGACAGGTCAGCGGCCTTTGCTCGTGACATGCACGCGGACCACACGCCGTCCTTCCCACGCGCGGTGCGCCGAAACACCCGCAGCATGCCTTCGGATTGCCGATGACGTAGCGCAGATAGCGGCTACGCGAGATGATTCTAAGTTGTGGAACAGGTGGGCAAAGGGGGCGCGCTGGGAAACGCGCCGCTTTTTCCGCGGCAAGCGCTCCCCGCTCATCCGCGAGCGCAGCGTGCACGGCGGCTCGAAGCTATCCGGGCCGCCACTGCATGCAATTGCCCTACTGCGCCGGCACCGTCGTTCGAAGCTCCCTGTAGATGCCTCCGCCCTCGACGCTGCCGCTGACGGTCCCCTCGCCGCGCATCCGGCGCAGGCAGTCCTCGCGGTCTCCCGCCGTCAGGCGGTCGCAGCGGATCAGCCGATTTTGTTCGTACGAGCCCTGGCCGTCGCCGAGGCGCGCGCGCTTGGCCTCTTGCAGTGCAGCGCCGGCTTCCCGCAGGCAGGTGGCGCGATCCTGGTACGACTGTCCGCTGATGCACGCAGCGCGGTCCTGCTGGTAGCGCGCTTGAGCTTCCGACAGATTGCCGCCTGCGGCCGCGGCCATGCCTGCGACCAGCAGGGCGCCAACTGCACATGCCGACAAGCCCAGGGAGGAAATTATCTTTTGTCCGGTACCGGCCGGATCACGATCGATTGCAGAGTGCACGATGGCTTCCTTCTTTTAAGGAAATGTGCAGCCTACCACGCAGGCGTTGGCGCTGTCTGTACGCAACCGAACAATACCGGCACGGAAACCTGTAACCCGGCCGGAGAAGCGCGCCAGTACTGGCTCTCCAGCCTGTCGCGGCAAGCCTCGTTTGGCCGCAATCCGCTAGGGAAGAAGGCCAGAGTAGAATTCATCTTTCGCCATTTCTTTCTTTTGCATTTTCCGGGACCCAATGACAACCTGCTCCTGCCAAGCAATCCTCTCCGGCCGCGCCCCCGCCGACACACCGGTCACGCTCAAAGGCTGGGTCCGCACCCGCCGCGACTCCAAGGCCGGGATTTCCTTCGTTCATATTTCCGACGGCTCGTGCTTTCATCCGGTGCAGGTGGTGGCGCCGAACACGCTGCCCAACTATACCGATGAAGTCACGCGCCTCACCGCGGGCTGCGCGGTGGAGGCCACCGGCACCATCGTGCCCTCCCCGGCCAAGGGCCAGCCGTTCGAGATGCAGGCAAGCGGGATCAAGGTGGTGGGCTGGATCGAGGATCCCGATACCTATCCGATCCAGCCCAAGCCGCACACCATGGAGTATCTGCGCGAAGTGGCGCATCTGCGGCCGCGCACCAACGTCATCGGCGCGACGACCCGCGTGCGCCACACCGCTGCCCAGGCCATCCACCGCTTCTTCCACGAGCAGGGCTTTTTCTGGGTGAACACGCCCATCATCACGGCATCGGACGCCGAGGGCGCGGGCGAACTGTTCCGCGTCTCCACCCTCGACCTGGCGAACCTGCCGCGCACGCCGCAGGGCAAGGTCGATTACGCGCAGGACTTCTTCGGCCGCGAGGCGTTTCTCACCGTGTCGGGCCAGCTCAACGTCGAGACCTACTGCCTCGCGCTGTCCAAGGTCTACACCTTCGGGCCCACGTTCCGCGCCGAGAACTCCAACACCAGCCGCCATCTGGCCGAATTCTGGATGGTCGAGCCCGAAATCGCTTTCGCCGATCTGTCCGACAACGCGACGCTCGCCGAGGCCTTGCTCAAATACGTGCTCGGGTCGGTGCTGTCGGAGCGCGGCGATGACATGGCGTTCTTCAACGAACGCGTCGAGAAAGGCGTCATCGCCAAGCTGCAGGGCATCGTCGACAAGGAATTCGTGCGCATGGATTACACCGATGCGATCGGCATCCTCGAGCGGGCGAAGGAAAAGTTCGAATTCCCCGTCAAGTGGGGCATGGACCTGCAATCCGAGCACGAGCGCTACCTTGCCGAAAAGCACGTCGGCGGCCCCGTGGTGCTGATGAATTACCCGAAGGAGATCAAGGCGTTTTACATGCGCCTCAACGATGACGGCAGGACGGTTGCCGCCATGGATGTGCTCGCGCCCGGCATCGGTGAAATCATCGGCGGCAGCCAGCGCGAGGAGCGGCTCGCGGTGCTCGACGCGCGCATGGATGAGGCGAAGCTCGACAAGGGTCACTACGGCTGGTATCGCGATCTGCGCCGCTACGGCAGCGTGCCGCACGCCGGATTCGGGCTCGGCTTCGAGCGCACCGTGTCCTACATCACCGGGCTGGCCAACGTGCGCGACGTGATTCCGTTCCCGCGCACGCCGGGGAGCGCGAGGTACTGACACAACCAGGTTACAGGGTCGAGGTGTAGTCGGCCATGACCGGCCTCGGCCGCGCAGCCTTGCGCCTGGTGACGGTGCCCACGCTCAAGAAGCAAAGCGGCTGTTCATGCGCGCCGAGCCCGAACAGCAATCTCATCTGCTGCGAGTACAGCGCCCTGCCGCTCGATAAGCCCGCGCCGAACCCAAGCGCATGGGCGACAAGCAGCATGTTCTGAATCGCACAGCCCGCCGAAATGATGCGTTCCTGCGGATGTATCGGCCCCAGCTCGGGATCGAGGCGCGCAACCACCAGGACCAGGAAAGGACCGCGGGCAGCTTTTGCTCTCGCCTCGTGCTTCTGCACCTCGGTCGCCTCGGCATCGCGCTCGACAAGCGCCTCGGCAAAGGCCTCGGCCAAGAGATGGCGCCGCTCCGGCGGGATGATGATCAGGCGCCAAGGGGTCAGACGTCGGTGATCGGGCGCCGCGCCCGCTGCGCTCAGGATTTTCTCGATTTGCTCCGCATCGGGACCCGGGTCACCGAGCCACTTGGGTGAAATGTACTGGCGCGAATGAATCAGCGTGAGCGCCGCGTCGAGCGCTTCCTGGTCAGTAGTCGAATGCATGACGGCCAATATACATCGACCTACGGCACCACGACCACTGGCGCAAAACCCCCACCCGGGGTGCGGAAATTGGTGGTCTGGCCGGCATACATGCGCGCCGCGAGGAGCTGAACCTTGCCGTCGTAGGTATAGGCGCGCACATCGAACTTCAGATCCGCCTGAACGCCATCCACCTCGATCAGGCGTTCGCCCGGCGGCACCAACTCCTGCGCGACGAAATCCCCTGCCTGGATCTCACCCCAAACCCGGCGCGTCAGCTTGTCGCCGCGGTAGGCCGCCTTGCCGCCGTAACCGGCCACCGGCTTGAAAAAGAGCTGACGGCGCAGCGCCCAAAGCTCGCCGGCGCGTTCGGCCGTCACCAGCCGGGTCTGCGGAACCGCGGCCTTGAGGAGGCTGCGATCAGCCTCGGACACACCCCATGCGGCCAGCAATTCATCGTCGCTAAGGGCTACGAGGTTACGCTTGTCGGCATGCAGCGCGTGCGCGCGCGGGTGCGGGGTCAGCACTACGCTTCCTGCCTCGTAGGCGTCGCGCAAGGCCCGATGGCTGGGTTCTGAAAGATAGAAGTCAGTCAGCCGGTTGTAGACCATGCCCACCGCCGCGCCTTGGCGCCAGAGTGTGCGGTCGTGCCACCGGAGTTCATTCGGGTCAGCGATGCTGGCGGCAACCCCATTGCGCCGGAACAACTGCTGGAGCAACTCAAACTCCGGCGCCAGATACTGCGCTGCAGGCTTGTCATCCACGATCGCGAGTGAGCCCACGGGTGCGTCGCCGCGCTGACGCCGCCACTCCGCGACAAACATGTCGAAGAACGACTGCTCCAGCGTGAGCAGTTCAGCGTTCGGCGTGAAGGCCCAGTGCATCGATTCACAACACGAACGCTGGGCGCGCGCCAGTGCGGCGTTGAGCAAGGCGCCTCCGGCATTGGTGTTGATCTCGATCAGCCGCGGCCCGTGCGCGTCCAGGTGAAAATCGTAGCCCATGAACGCGCCGACCGGACCGAACCCAATTTGTGCAATGGCCGGGGCTCGCGACAAAGCCGCTGCCTGATACCCAGGCAGCGCAATGACACGCTCGATGGCTGCCACCGTGGCCGCGATGATGCCCGCCATCGCGGACGAAACAAAGACGACCGTGGAGGAGAACAGGTGCGGTCGCGTCTGCGCAATGCGATGCGCCAGGCCAGCCAGGCTCGAATCGCTTTGCAGTTGCTCGCGCAAGCGGTCTGCATCCAAGGTGCGGCAGAAGCACGCCTTGTTCAGCCCTTCGACCGTATTCAAGGGCGACGGGGCAGCGGTGCGATTCAAGGACGTCATATCTTCATTTTGGGAGCGACATGCGCAGGAGAGTGCTCGGGCCAACTTCCCGGGCTTGATCCAGCATGGTGGTGGTTCCTCTTTTGTACTGACAGGCGGCGTTCAGGCGTGTCCGGCAGTCAGCCATTGTACGATCTTGTCGCGACTTGGCACGCCGCCCGCATGCACCACCTTGCCGTCGATGACCACGCCCGGCGTGGACATAATCCCGTAGTTCATGACCTCGCGCAGGTCTTCGACTTTTTGCAGGCTGACGGCTACACCCTTGGCCTGCGCCACTTGCTCAATCAGCGCGACAGTAGTGGTGCAGCTGCCGCAACAACCAGTGCCAAGTACCTTGATTTCTTTCATGACGGATTCCTCGTGTCGATTAAAGAACGGCGTTGAACACGTAGCCCACGATCAGGATGCCCGTGGCAACTACACCGACAAACGTGGCGATCAAGCGCATTTTGAGCACTTTGCGCAGGATCACCATCTCGGGCAGGGAAAGGGCGATCACGCTCATCATGAACGCGAGCACCGTGCCCAGCGCCGCGCCCTTGGCGAGCAGCGCCTGCACGATCGGGATCACGCCCGCGGCGTTGGTGTACATGGGCACACCGATCACCACTGCAAGTGGCACCGCCCACCAGACATCCTTGCCCATGAACGAGGCCATGAAGTCTTCGGGCACATAGCCGTGAATGCCCGCGCCGATCGCAATGCCGCCCAGGATGTAGGGCCAGACCTTGCCGACGATCTCGCGCACCGAGGCAAAGCCTGAGTCTAGGCGCTCGCCGAGGCTGAGCCTGTCCTCCCCAGCGGTCGCGGCAGTGTGCGGCATGTCGCGCACCCAGTCCTCCAGATACGCTTCCATCTTCAGCCGGCCGATCACCCAGCCGGCCGCGATCGCCACCGACAAGCCCAGGCCGAGATACAACAGGGCGACGTTCCAACCGAACATGGCGAACAGCAGCGTGAGCGCGACTTCGTTGACCATCGGCGCCGAAATCAGGAACGAAAAGGTCACGCCGAGCGGCACGCCCGCCTGCACGAACCCGATGAACAGCGGTACGGCCGAGCACGAGCAGAATGGCGTGACGATGCCCAGACTGGCCGCCATGACGTTGGCCGCGCCCTCGGTGCGTCCGGCCAGGAGGGCGCGCGTGCGCTCCGGCGTGAAGTAGGAATTGATCATCCCCATCACGAACACGATGCCGGAGAGCAGCAGCAGTACCTTGGGCATATCGTAGAAGAAGAACAGCAGCGCGCCGCTGAGATGGCTGTCGCGCTCCACCGGCAACGCGGCTACCAGCGCTTCGGCGGCAGGCATCAGGGTCTGATACAGGCCAAACCAGGCCGCGGCGGCCAGGAGCAGAAACAGCAACGGCTGCTGGCCGGGCCAGCGCCGCAACGGGGCAAGAACAGCGCTCATGGATGTGTTTCCTTCGTCATGTTCAGCGTGGGCACGGTTTGCGCCCTTACTGGTGAAGACGAGCGACCCCGCAAAAAGATGCAGCCAGGGTACTGCGCCCGGGCGGGTCCTCAGCCGAGCGGCGGACGCGGCACGAAATCGCTGACCTGCCCGGTGGCGTCCAGTCGCACCTGGCAGGCCTGCGTGAGCCGTTCACGCAGCCGCCTGCGCGCGCGCTGCACACGGGACTTTGCGCCCGGCAGGCTCAGCCCCTTGCGCCGCGCGTATTCCTCCTGAGGAAGGCGCTCGAGGTCGCACAGGGTGATGGCTTCACGATCCTCTGGACTCAATTCGGAGAGCACGCGCGGCAGGCACGCTGCCAGGCTATCGACTGCGGCCGCCTCCTCGGTATCGGCACTCAGGTCCTCGGGCAGTTCGACCGTATTGCGCGCAAGCCGCAGACGGTCGGCGAGAGCGTTGCGCGCCACCTCGTACAACCAGGCCCGGGCGTTGGTGATCGCACAGAAACGCTCGCCCTGGCGCATGGCCTTGAGAAACACATCCTGCAGCAGGTCCTCGGTATCGACTGAGTTAGGCATTCGATGCCGCAGCCAGCCGCGCAACTCGGCTTCGTGCGCGTGCCAGGCTGTCATCAGGCAGTTCATGCGTGGCTTCCCGCCTCGTACCAGCGCTTGCTCGCATTCACCGCCGTGACTACCAGCAGCATCACCGGCACCTCGATCAGCACGCCCACAACGGTGGCCAGCGCCGCGCCGGATTCGAAGCGGAATAGGTTAATGGCTACAGCTAGCTCGAAAGACGTCATTTACTATCTTCCTTCACTCTTTCTACCCATGGGTAGAGAAGCGGGCTCAAGTCGAAGCGAAATATTTCCTCTTAAACAGCAGCGCGACATTGACTAAGCCAATCATGACCGGCACCTCAACGAGTGGTCCGATGACGGCTGCAAATGCTGCTCCGGAATTTATTCCATAGACCGCTACAGCAACAGCAATGGCCAATTCGAAATTGTTACTAGCAGCAGTGAAGGAGAGGGTGGCGCTTTTTTCATAATTCGCACCCAAGCGTCTGCTCATGAAAAACGAAATGAGGAACATCACGATGAAGTAGATCAGAAGGGGGATGGCTATCCGAACCACATCCAGCGGAATGCTGATAATCAGCTTGCCCTTCAGGCTGAACATGACAACGATAGTGAAAAGCAGCGCAATCAGCGTTATTGGCCCGATCTTTGGCACGAAATGGGTGTGATACCAATCCCTCGAGACAAAGCGGAGCATGATGACGCGGGTCAGCACCCCAGCCATGCACGGAATACCGAGATAGATGAAGACGCTCTCGGCGATTTGACTGATTGAGATGTCTACAACAGCACCAGACATCCCGAAGTACGGCGGAAGCACAGTGATGAACACCCATGCATAGGCGCTGAAGAACAGCACTTGAAAGATGGAGTTGAAAGCAACGAGGCCCGCCGCATACTCTGTGGAACCCTTGGCAAGTTCGTTCCAGACAATCACCATCGCGATGCAGCGTGCCAAACCGATCATGATGAGACCAACCATGTATTCTGGTTTGTCGTGAAGGAAAATGATCGCCAGGGCGAACATGAGCACCGGCCCGACTATCCAGTTTTGCACAAGTGA